>JBILQA010000401.1:0-2600 GCA_044373535.1 Akkermansiaceae bacterium
GAGAACGCAGGCACCATCGAGTACCTCGTCGACCATGCGGCGGAGAATTTCTACTTCATGGAGATGAACACCCGGATTCAGGTGGAGCATCCGATCACCGAGGAGGTCATGGGTTGCGAGCTCATCAAGGAGCAGATCCGGATTGCCGCCGGCGAGCCGCTTTCCGAGCACGTTCTCAACGCGACCCCACGTGGCCACTCGATCGAGTGTCGCATCAACGCGGAGGATCCGTTCAACAATTTCACTCCTAGCCCGGGGACCATTGACCTTTGGTATGCCCCTGGTGGCAAGGGAGTGCGGGTCGACACTCACGCCTACTCAGGCTACACGGTGCCGCCGTATTACGACTCGATGATCGCCAAGCTCATCGTCACCGGCGCAACGCGCGAGATTGCCATCGCGCGGATGAGCCGCGCCTTGGGTGAGTTTATGATCCGCGGTATCAAGACGACCATTCCCTTCCAGCAGGAAATCCTGCGCCACCCGGACTTCATCAACGGCACCTACGACATCGGCTGGGTTGCTAAGTATCTCGAGGAGCGCGAGGCAAAGTGATGACTCCGCGCGATGGGCTTGCCGGCTGGGGCGAGCGCCGCCTGTACACCATTGTGGACCTGGGGTATGTGGCGCCTGAGGCGGCCCCCCAGGCGGCCGCCGCACTGCTTGCGGGAGGTGCGGGAGTGTTGCAGTTGCGCGCCAAGGGCCACGCCAGAGAGCTCATCG
The DNA here is from genome assembly GCA_044373535.1 of Akkermansiaceae bacterium. Taxonomy (GTDB): domain Bacteria; phylum Verrucomicrobiota; class Verrucomicrobiia; order Verrucomicrobiales; family Akkermansiaceae; genus JBILQA01. The sequence goes on from JBILQA010000401.1 coordinate 724, forward strand.
AGGAGCTTGCCCGGAAAATCGTCGGGCAATGCCGAGCCGCGGGTGTCCCCTTTGTGCTCAATGACTTTCCCGATCTGGCCGCCGCCGTTGGGGCTGACGGGGTGCATCTTGGCCAGGACGACGGCAGTCTGGCGGCCGCCAAGGAGATTTGCGGCGAGGATTTTATTTTTGGCCGCTCGACCCACTCGCTTGAGCAGGCGCGCGGGGCACTTGCCGAGGGCTTTGACTACATCGGTTTCGGGCCACTTTTTCCAACGCCGACCAAGCCCGGGCGGCCAGCCATTGGGCTGCAGGAACTGCGGCAGGCGCAGGCGGAGGTTGGCCGCAGGATTCCAGTTTTTGCCATCGGCGGGATCAGTCCCGCATCTCTGCCGACAGTTTTGGCCGCAGGCGCACGCCATGTGGTCGTCGTTTCCGCCCTGCTGCAGGCGACCGATACGGCCGCCGCCACTCGCTTGCTGCGTTCCGAGCTCGACGCCCATTGAAGGGCTTGTCTCGCCCATGCCTCGGCCCCAACCTTCAACATGCTACGGGCGGCTTGAAATTTTTTGGCCGCCGCGGGAAATTCCTCGCGCGCTGTTTTCCCCTTATAAATCAAGGGTTCCAGCCGATCCCCGCACCCCGGTTCCTTGACAGGGCTTGGCGCATGGCCTAACAAGGCCGCGCATGAAATTACCCCTCGTTTTGACCTTAACAATGGCTGCGCCGGTTTTCGCCGGGACGCAAGTCGTGGAGCCCTCCTATCAACCCGCCCCCGCGCCGATGATGGCCGAGCCGACCCAGCCGCATTGGTTTATCGGTGCCTCGGCCGGGTATCTCGACGAGTTCGAGGAGGACATGTATCACCTCAGCATTGGCTATGAGACGGGCCGCGCAATGTATGGCTGGACCATGGCTACGTTCCTCGAGGTCGGCTGGACGGAAGCCGACGACAGCAGCCAAAACCTCGTGACGCGCGTGCCTGGAATCGACAACCAAGAGTTGGAGTTCATTCCGGTGACCCTCAACCTGAAGTTCGCCCATCCGATCGTTGGCCGCCTCAACGCCTACATGGGCGCGGGAGCCGGCGTGGCATTTGTCGACTACGGTGTGCAGTTCGGCTTTGGTGGCGATGCAGGCGATGATGACGAGGTCTTCACCGGTCAGCTATTCGCTGGCTTGGACCTCAATATCGCACAGAACTTCGACCTCTTTGCTGGAGTGCGTTGGATCTACATTGACTACGATACGCCGACGACCATCGGCCTCGACGAGCTACAGTACGGCGATGACGATTTCCTTGGTGAGATCGGCATGCGCATCAGCTTCTAAACCGGAACACCCATCAATCCAGCAACCGTCCGGGGGATACCCCGGGCGGTTTTTTTTGCCCACGCTTATCGAGCTACGCTGACGGCATGCAGCTCACATGGTGCGCACCGGCGGGGCTCTTCGACATAGGACTGCTCGGCGGGTGATTGTTTGCAGCGCTTTGCACCCTCACTGAAGTGTCCGAGCACCCGCACAACTTACTAAGGATCAGATAAAGGCACGCTCTGAGGTCTGGCTTTTTACGGGGGGCTTTTTTTCGGGGCGGAAGTGAAGGCCTTGCATTGCATCGGCCCTGAAGTATCCATCCCCCCTCAGCGAAGTGGTCCCGATTCCTCGCACAATCGCCTGAGGATCAGACTTCTATTCACTTTATGGTCTGGCCTTGATAAAGGCACGCTCTGAGGTCTGGCTTTTTACGGGGGGCTTTTTTTCGGGGCGGAAGTGAAGGCCTTGCATTGCATCGGCCCTGAAGTATCCATCCCCCCTCAGCGAAGTGGTCCCGATTCCTCGCACAATCGCCTGAGGATCAGACTTCTATTCACTTTATGGTCTGGCCTTTTCGGGCC
>JBILQA010000402.1:0-2599 GCA_044373535.1 Akkermansiaceae bacterium
CGCTCGAAACCATTGAGCGGGATTCGGACCGTGACAACTACATGCCTTCGGAAGTCGCCGCGGAATATGGCCTCGTCGACAAGGTGCTGGAAAGCCGCAAGGAACTGCCCGCGTCGGTGGATTTCCCGGACAACGCGCCAAAATAGTTGCCCCACGGAGGCGCAGATAGGCTAACTTCTAGGGCCCGGGTGATCCCGGCCGGCAAATCCTCCCTTAAACTCACCAGATCCGATGGCACGCGCGTCCAATCTCACCATGTGCTCGTTTTGTGGCAAGAGCCACTCGGAGGTCCGCAAGCTCATTGCGGGCCCGGGCGTTTACATCTGCAACGAGTGCATTGACGTCTGCGCAAGCATCCTGCAGCGCGAGTTCAGCGACCAAGCGCTCACCGGCAAGGCCCCGGTTGAACAAGGGTTCGCCCTGCCGACTCCGGCCCAGCTGCGCGAGCATCTGGATACCTATGTCATTGGCCAGGAACACGCCAAGAAGGTTCTTTCGGTCGCCGTCTACAACCACTACCAGCGCTTGCGCCAGAACGACGTCGAGATGGATGACGACCTGCGCGACGTGGAAATTGAAAAGGCCAACGTGCTCCTGCTGGGGCCGACCGGATCGGGCAAGACCTTGCTGGCCCGCACCTTGGCGCGGGTTCTGGATGTTCCTTTCTGCATCGTTGACGCGACCACGCTGACGGAAGCTGGCTACGTCGGCGAGGATGTCGAGAACATCATCCTGCGCCTGCTGCAAGCCGCTGACTTTGATGTCTCCAAGGCCGAGCGCGGAATCATCTACGTGGATGAAATCGACAAGATTGGCCGCAAAACCGAGAACGTCTCCATCACCCGTGACGTTTCCGGCGAGGGCGTCCAGCAGGCCCTGCTGAAGATTCTTGAAGGGACCGTCTGCAATGTTCCGCCGCAGGGCGGGCGCAAGCATCCCCAGCAGGAGTACATCCAGGTCAACACCGAGAAGATTCTCTTTGTTTGCGGTGGCGCCTTTGTCGGCCTTGAGGAAATCATCCGCCGCCGGCTCGGCCGCAATGCCCTGGGGTTCCACAGCGGCCAGAGCGCCGACACCGCCGACCAGTCCGACACCGAGATCCTGCGCAAGGCCCAGCCGGAGGATCTCCTCCACTTTGGCCTTATCCCCGAGTTCATTGGCCGCCTGCCGGTCATCTCCTCGCTGCGCAAGCTTACCGAAGAGGAACTCATCAAAATCCTCACCGAACCGAAAAACGCGCTCGTCCGCCAGTACTCCAAGCAGCTTGCCCTCAACGGCGTGAAGCTCAAGGTGGCCAAGGATGCGCTGGAGGCCTTCGCCAAGGAAGCCCACGCCCGCGGCACCGGCGCCCGCGCCCTGCGCTCGATCTTTGAACGCGTCATGCTCGACATCATGTACGACATCCCGTCGCGCAAGGACGTCGAGTCCGTCACCATCAACCGCGCCGTGGTTCTTGGCGAAAAAGAACCGATCATCCGCAAAAAGCGCGCCGACAAGGACGCCGCTTGAATTCCATCGCGAAGTTCGTGAGAGCTTCGGCGGGGATGCGCCCGATGCGGGGAGATGCTACGAGCCCGGGGCAATTTCCATCGTCCGCCCCTCCAGCGGCCATAATCGGCATCTGCCGGAAGGTGGTGCAAAATCAGGACCGCGGGTCTGAGACTGCCCCTACGGGGCATAAGGCGATAGCCTAGCCAGCGCAGCGCAGCCCTAGGTGGATGGTTTGAATTAATCTTCGCGCCCTGTGAGGGCGCAACAGCCGGCATCCGCGCTTGTTTCGCCCCTTCGGGGCTCGGATTTATTGGGGGGGTGGAGGTTCCCAGGACTGCGCTGCGCTGGCCCTTGGCTGTCGCCTTGTGCCCCGTTGGGGCAGGGAGACGTGCCACGAGACGCCCGGAGGCAATCCCCTCTTCCCCCACGTGCGTGCGGGGCAAGCCCATCTTCCGCCCATCCGCGCGTGAGTTCCGCCCCTTCGGGGCTCGGATTTTATTGGGGGGGTGGAGGTTCCCAGCGCAGCGCAGCCCTGGGAACCGCAGCCCAGAGGATTATCAAGCCCTGAAGGGGCGGAACCTCCCGTTGCTGCGAGGATTAGGCCGCGGCATGAGGTTCCGCGGAGGCCTTAATCCCAAACATAACGTTCATCAATGGGGATGCCGTATTTGGTCAACATCCGGCGGTATTCCTCCTGAAACGTGACTTTGCGATGATGCTCGGCTTGGCTTGCCAAGTAGTTCTCCAGCGCGGGCCGATGGACCGGGCTGATTGAAAAAATCCCAAAGCCGCTCTGCCAATGGAAATTTCCATATTTTGGAGACTTGGTTTTCAACCATTTGGATGACCCAATTTTGATTTCCTTCACCAAGTCTGAAGGCGCGCAGGTTCTTGGGTGGGCAATCAGCAAGTGGATATGATCGGCGACTGAGCCGGATTTGAGCAACGCGCCGTGGCGGGTCTCAACAATTCCACCGATGTAGGCGTGAAGCCCGTCTCGTATGTCATCCGCCAAAATCGGCTCCCTGTTTTTTGTCGAGAAGACGAGATGCACCAAGATTTGAGCAAGGGATTGCGGCATGGGACCTTCCGTTTGGTGATGTCGGAC
>JBILQA010000088.1:0-8780 GCA_044373535.1 Akkermansiaceae bacterium
CATCGAGGAGATGCAGCGGCGGCGCCACGGCGGCGGGTTGACGCGCGCCGAGGTCCTCGACGCGGCCGAGCGGATCCTCGCGCTGAGTCCGCCGGTGGACGCCGGCGACGGACCAAGCGAGGAGGGCGCCACGCTGAGCGCTCCGGAGATGCTGCGCCAGTTGGTCCACGCCGGCTGGCTTGACGAGCCACGGCGCCACGACTACCAGCGGGTCTATTTCCTCGATGGCCGCGCCGAGCTGCTGCTCGATTGCCTGCGCCGCATGGCCTATCCGGAAAAGGTCACCTTCACCGACAAGCTCCATCTGGCGTGCACCCGGCTGCAGGACGAGGCGGCCTTTGTCGACCACCCGCTCTCCGATCTGGAGGCCTGCCTGGACAACCTGCGCTACGGCCTGCAGGAACTCCGCAGCCTCCAACAGGGGGTGGCCCGCCTCACCCAGCGCCAGCTCAAGAGCGACTCCCTCAAGGAAAACCTGCGCGTCCTCTACGACGACTTCTCCGAGAACATCGGCCAACGCTGTTATAAACAGTTAATCGCCCTCGACCTCCCGCTACGCCTCCCGCTCGTGCGCGAGAACCTCCACGCCATCGAGGCCAACCCGATGATCCGCGCACGCATGGAGGGCCAGCTCGCCGAGCGCAGGCCCGACCTGAGCGCCGAGGAAGTCGAAGCTCACGTGCGCGACAACCTGCGGGAGGCCATCGAGTTGTTAGACGGGGTCGAACCGCAGGCCGAGGCGGTGGACCGCCGTGCGGCGGACTTTGCGCGGCGGTCGTTTGCGCGCTTTCGCTATCTGCAGGAGGTCTCCAGCGGTCGGCGCACCGAGGTGCGCACGATGTTTGAGGAGATCAACGAGCGCTACGCGGGCGAACGGCTCGGCGACCTGCCCGAGGCGCTTGAGCTGCCCGACTTGCGGGTTCCCAGCGTGGGGCTGTTGGGCGGCCTCGACTCATTGGCCGTGCCGCAGGGGGCGCGGCGCAGCGGAATCCGGCGGCCGCTTGAGGAGGACGACTTTGACCTCGGCTACGACGCCGCTGTCGACGAGATGGCGCTCAACATCAATAGCTCGCTCACCGTGCTGCGAGCCAACCGGTTTGTCCGCGGCCTCGGTGTCGGTCCCGCTGGGCTGTCGTCCGCGGAGCTTGTCCCCGGCGTGCAGGAATGGCTCCTTGAGCTCGCCGGCCTGCTCCTCCACGCGGAAACCACCGACAGCGACTACCGCGTCGCCTCACGCCGCGAGTTTGACGAGGAGCCACCGCGTGACCTCGTCGGCGATCACCGCATTGACCGATTCCACCTTTCCATGAAAGCCGATGTCTAACGAGGACTCCCAACCAAGCGCGCCGGGCGCCGCCACCGCCGAGCCGGCCACCCCCGGACTGCTCCACCCAGGCATGCGCGAGCGTGACCGGCAGATGCTCCAGGAGGCCGCGCACCGGCTGTTAGCGCATGGCTCGATCCTGCGTGAGCGGTCCGCCGAGCGGGCCCTCTACGACTGGTGCGCCGAGCACCAGGGATGGCTCGAGGACTGGGGCGGCCTGTTGGGGGTGAAGATCATCCTGCAGCGCGACGAGCGCATCATCATGGCCTTGCCCGAGGTGGCCGCCCTGACGCGCCGCCTGCGCCGCGAGGAAACCTTGGTCGCCCTGGCGCTTTGGTACGACTACGACATCGAGCTGCGAGAGAATGGCGCGACCGAGGTGTTCTTCTCCGTGAGGGACTTCAACGAGCGCTTCCAGAACAAGTTCCCGGCCCTGCAGGCGATCTCCGCGTCGCGCCTCAAGGAGGTGCTGCGCACGCTCAGCCGGATGAACCTCATCGAGATCGAGTGGGCCGACGACCTCTCCGAGAGCGCCATCCGCGTCCTGCCGACCCTGCGGTTCGCCATCCCCTTCCCCGACATCGAGGAATGGGTCAAGACGCGCGACGCGTTTCTAACGGACGAAGGCACCGCCATAGGTCCCTTAGGTCCCATAGGTCCCATAGGTCCCATAGGTCCCATGGCTCCAGAGCCTCCAGCACCCCAGGCATGAGCAAGAAGATCGAGTTCTCCCGCATCCACGCGATCCATTGGTTTGGCTATCAGGACGTGTTTGACATCCACGGCAACCTGCTGATTGCCGGAGTGACAGGCTCAGGGAAGTCGATCCTGATGGACTTGATCCAGTTGGTGTTAGTCGGTGACCAGAAGTCAAAGTACAACCAGTCGGCGACCGGCAAGGCCTCGTCGCGCACACTCAAGAGCTACTGCCTGGGCGACACCAAGGACGAGGTTGAGGGGGTGGCCCAGTACATGCGCAATGACGGGGCGACGACCTACGCGGCGCTCGAATTCACCTGGCCCAACGGCGAAAAAATCGAAACCTGGGGGCTGCGCATCGAGTTTGAAAGCGCCGCGCAAAACCAACCCGCGCGCCGCCATGGCTTTGTCATCCCCGGCCGCATGGACAAGCCGGAGTGGATCGATGGCCAGGGGCAACCGCTCAACTGGAATGACTTCCGCGAGCTTGTCCAAGACCGTGGCGGCCGCGTGTTTGACACCATGGAAGCCTATCGGCGCGAGATGTCGCTGCCCGTGCACCTGAACTTTGACCGCGAGACGCTCGACTACCTGCTGCCCGCGGCGATGTCCTTCACCTTCCTGGAGAATTTCAACCGGTTCTGCCGCAGCTTTGTGCTGCCGCCCGAGGAGGTCCGCATCCAAGAGGTGCGCGACAGCTACCACGCGTTCATGAGCCTGCGCCGCGAGCTCGAGACCCTGCGCCGCCAGCAATCCTATCTTGAGCGCATCCGCGACGAGTTCACCCGCCACGACCACTCCGAGCGCGACCGCGACCTGTTTGCCGACATCACCCGCGAGCTGCGCTGCGAGGACCTAACCGAGTTGGTGGACGACTACGCCAAAAGCATCGCCGAGCTCGAGGCCAAGGCCGCAGGCGAGGTGACCCGCGAGGCCCACCTCGAACGCGAGCAAAGCGACGGCCGCCTGCGCCGCGACCTGCTGCGCGACGCGCTCAACGCGACCGATGACGGCCAGCTTTTCCTCCACCTGCGCGAGGAGAACCGTCAGCTCGTCGATGAGATCTCCCGCCTGAAGAGCTCCGGCCGGACCTTGGAGGAGGCGCGCGAGCTGCGCTGCCGGCAGGTCCGCGGGTGGTTGGAGACCCTCCAACAGGCGGGCCTGGATCTCCCGAAGAAATCCCTAGCCGCGCTCAAGGTCACCATCGCCGACGTGGAAAAGGGCAGCCTCGTCGATCTTGGCACCGGCCTGGAGAAGCTGGCCGACGCGGTGAGGGATTTCCACGACGTCGTGCGCGACGCGGAAAAGCCGCTGCGCGACGAGGTGGAGAAAAAAGTCGCCGCCATCCGCCGGGCCACCGCTCAGCTTGAAGGGCTTGAGCAGGGCCGCATCTCGCAGCGCTCAACGCTGTTGGATGCGGTGAACCGAGCTATCCCGCGGAAGAAGAACGGCGAGTTGGCCGCCCGCGCCCTGCGCGAACTCTGCGAGGTGAAGGACGAACGCTGGCGTCCCGCCCTTGAGGTGGCTTTCACCCGCAAGTTCTCCGTCGTCGTCGCCACCGAGCACTACGACATCGCCGAGGCGATCTACCGCGACCTCAAGGGCGCCGCCCCGGGCGAGGCGCTGGTCCATCCGGGTCAGGCACTCGAACTAACACCGAAGCGCGAAAAGGGATGCCTGGCGGAAAAGTTGGAGTGCACCCACCCGGTGGCGCAAAAGTTAGTCGACCACCTGTTCGGGCGCCTTATCTGCGTTGAGGACGCGCGCCACCTGCGCGACCACGAGGCGGCGATCCTGCCTGACGGCTTCACCTACCGGCGGCCATTTGCCGAGCGCCGCGCCCACTACGACCAGATCCCGTGCATCGGCGGCAAGGGCCTCGACCAGCAGCGGCAGTTCCTCGACGCGGAGCGCAACCGCCTGCGCGCCGAGCTTGCCCGCGTCCAGCCGCTTGCCGCCCTGCTCGAGGAGGCCGAGCGCAAGTACCGCGACCAGCGCCTCGACAGCCCGGGGCTCGGCGCCCAGCTCACCGACCTCGTCCGCCTGCGCGACCGCGAGGAGACACTCGCAAAGAACATCCAGCGGCTCCAGGCAATCGAGGGCCACGACTTCGAACAAAAGGAACTCGAGCTGCGCGAGCTCGACCGCGTCCTCCTCGGCATCGTCGCCGAACTTAAGGGCCTGCGCCAAAGCGAACTCAAGCTCCAGCTCGGCCAGCTCCAGGGGCGCCTCGACGAGGCGCGCGAAAAACTCGAGCGCGCCGACATGGAGCTCAAACGCTACCGCGCCGAGGGACCTAACCGGACGTTGTTCGGCGAGCGGCGCCTCAAGCTGCGCGCCGACCTGTTGGCGGAATTCCCGGTCCTTGAGGTGGCCGCCGACCAGGCCGCCCGGCGCGAGCGCGAGTGCTCCAACACGGCCATCGAGTCCCGCGCCGCGCTCGTCGAGGCACGCAAGGAGCTCGCGCGGGACTTCCCGGTCTATCAGGAGTTTGCCCCCGCCGACGAATCCAACGGCCCATGGGACGAGCGCCTCGCGCGCATCCTCGGCAGTGACATCCCCCTCTACGAGCGCAAGGCCCAGCGCGAGGAAAAGAACTGGCAGGAGCTCTTCCGCAAGCAGGTCATGGTCAAACTGCGCAGCGCCCTGCTGCGCGTCGAGCAAACCCTGCGCCTCCTCAACAAGGAGCTCAAGAAACCCATCGGCCACCACATCTATCAGATCCGCAAGGCCCGCAACCCGGACTACGCGTCCTACCAACGGCTGCTGGATAACAGCATGCTCGGCGAGGAGGGCGGCCTGTTCTTCGAGTCCATCGACGTGGAGACCCGCATCGAGGTCGAGCGCATCTTCCAAATGCTCGTCGAGGATCCTAACAACCGTGAGGCCCTCGCGTTCCTCGACTACCGCAACTACTACGACTACGACATGTCCGTGATGGACACGCGCGACCCGGACGGGCGCGAGACGAGCGTCGACCGCCAGAGCGGCAAGTTCAGCGGCGGCGAAAGCCAGAGTCCCTACTTCATCGCCATCCTCGCCTGCTACCTGCGCGCCTACCACCGCTACGAGCGCCGCGGCAAGGAGCCAAGCATCGGCCTGGTGCCCATCGACGAGGCATTCTCCAAGCTCTCCGGCGAGCGCATCCGCGACTGCATCGGCGCGCTCAAATCATTGGGCCTGCAGGGGGTTTTCTCCATGTCCAGCGGCAACATCCCCTACGCTATCGACCTATGTGACCAAACGATGGTCGTCTCCAAGAAGGAGTCCAAGCGCGACACCCGGGTGTTCATCCGCAACATCGCCGTTTCAATGACCCGCGAGGAGGCCGTGGCTCGCTTCGTGAAATAGACCCGGCCACCCGCGGGGCCGCCGCGCGCGGTCGCAAGCCAAGGTGCCCGCGCGGTTCCCCTGCCGCGGCGCATTTTGCCATCCGGCCGGGGGATGTGCAATCCCGCCGGGCCGCGCCCACCGCCCGGTGGCGGCCCCGGGGGACCCTGAAGATCTAATTTTCGGCGCGCAGCGGCCACGGACATCCTCCTCTGGGCGAGATAATTAGGAATCCAAAACAGTCCCCCCGCCGGTCCGGGCTGCGGGACCCGCGGGCCCCGGAATGGCGCGTGCTCGCTCCATGGCTACAAGGATTGCAGGGCCCGCGTGTGCGGCCTCCTGCCTCCAGCGAATGCAAACTCCCCAATCCATCAAGACCATGAAAAACCTCTTTGAATATGACGTCTATGACCGCAACCGCGACCGCGTCGGCTTCGTCGAAAACCTCTGGGCCGACTCGCGCGACGAAATCGGCTTCATCGGCGTGAAAACCGGATGGCTCGGCTTTGGCCGCAACCATGTCATCCCCGCCGGTGGCTTCACCGTGGACGACGAGGCCCACTCGATCCTTGTCCCCTACGACGGCGACCTCATCAAGAGCGCCCCGAGCCTGGATGCCGACGAGGAACTTGAGCCCGAAGTCGAACGCGAGGTCTACTCCCACTTCGGCGTCGCCGGCGAGCGCCGCAGCCACTCGAGCGACGAATTTCAATCCACCGGCACCGCGCCGACCCGCGCTACCGGCACCCTCACCGAAACCCCGCCGCTTGAGGGCCGCGCCAGCCACGAGGAGTCCGTCGACATGCCCCTCATGGAGGAGCATGTCCACATCAGCAAACGCGAGAAGGACCTCGGCGAGGTCCGCCTGCGCAAGGTGGTGCGCACCGAGACGGTCAACCAGCCCGTCGAGCTGCGTCACGAGGACGTCGTCATCGAACGCGTCGCGGGCGGCTCCGCCACTCCCGGCGAGCATGCCTTCACCGAGGAGGTCGCCTCCATTCCGCTGAGTTCCGAGGAGGCTGTCGTGGAAAAAACCGTTGAGTCCGCCGGCACCGTGCGCGCCCGCAAGGTCTCCGAGACCGAGAAGGAAAACATCAGCGCCACCGTGCGCAAGGAGGACGTTGAAGTCGAGCGCTCCTCGGACACCACCGGCCGCGCCTCCAAGGGCGAAAAACTCACCGACAAGATCAGCGATGCCCTCAGCGGTGACTCCGAGCGAAAAAAAGACAGCTCCACTCCCCCGGTCCTTCCCGATGAAGACCGCTACTAAAAACACGCCCCGCCGGGAGTCACCCGACCTAGCCGAAATATAATTTGCAAACGACGCGCACCGAACGAATTGTGTACATACCATGAAATCAAACACCCTGCTCATTCGCCGCCTTGCCTTGTTTACCGGCGTCGGCGGCCTGATTCTCTCGCTGAGCGGTTGCCTCCCACTGGCCGCCGGCGCCGCCGGTGGCTATGTGGCCCACAAGGAAGGCTACCGCGTCCAATCCCCAGTGACGCGCTAATCCAGCTCCTCACCAACGCAATGCCGGCCTCCCTCCGAACTTGTCGGCGGGAGGCCGGCATCTTTGGATTGCGCCTGCGGGTTTCAAAAACCCCCTCGCCGCGTTCCCCCCCAAAAAAAGTCCGTGGCACCAGAGGGTACCACGGACCTAAAGGCAGCTGAAGGCAAGGCCGGCAACGTTGGCGCCCTTCCCCGCTTGCGGTGAAAAGCTCTCCCGACGGCCGCGCCTTAAGCTGGGATGAGATCGGCAACAGCCGCGCGTTCCTCGCGCAGCTCGTTGATCGTAATGTCGATCTTCGACTGCGAGAAGGCATCGATCTCCAAGCCTTGGACGACCTGCCACGATTTCCCGTCGCGCGTGCAGATCGGCATCGAGGCAATCAGCCCGCGGTCAATGCCGTAGGAGCCGTCCGAGCAGACCGCGACGCTTGTCCAGTCGCCATCGATGGTTGGCAGGCAAAGGCTGCGGACCGTATCGACAATGCCGTTGGCGGCCGAGGCGGCGGATGAGGCTCCGCGGGCTTCAATGATCGCCGCGCCGCGCTGTTGCACGGTGCGGATGAAGTCCCCTTCGAGCCACTCCTTGTCATCGATGACCGCCGCGGCGCGGTGGCCGCCGATCTTGGCGTGGACAAAATCCGGATACTGGGTGGCCGAGTGGTTGCCCCAGATGCACACGTTGGTTACCTCGTTGGGATGAACGCCCGCCTTCTTTGCCAACTGGCTCTTGGCACGGTTCTCATCGAGGCGCGTCATGGCAAAAAACCGCTCGCTTGGCACCCCCTTGGCGCTGTTCATGGCGATCAAGCAGTTGGTGTTGCATGGATTACCCACCACCAGCACCCGCACGTCCGCCGCCGCGTTGCGGGCAATCGCCTGGCCCTGACCGGTGAATATCTTCCCATTGATGCTCAATAGGTCCTTGCGCTCCATCCCCGCCTTGCGCGGCACCGATCCGACTAGCAGCGCCCAGTTGGCACCCTTGAAGCCCTCATCCAAGTCCGAGGTGGCCACCACCTCGTTGAGCAGCGGAAACGCGCAATCCTCCAGCTCCATGACCACTCCGCGCAGCGCTGGCAGCACTGGCTCAATCTCGATCAGGCGCAAATTCACCGCCTGGTCCGGACCAAACATCGCTCCGGAGGCAATGCGAAACAACAGCGCGTAGCCAATCTGGCCGGCCGCGCCCGTAACGGAAACTGTGATAGGTGTGCTCATGTGGTTGGAGGCGCAATGTCTAACCGGGACTAACAGGCTGGTCAACCGGCGATCGCCGCATCCACCCGAGCGCGCCGCCACGCGCCCTAGAACTCGCCGCGGAACGAGCAGCGCGCCGTTGGGGTCTCGAAGATGACAATCTCGCAGAGGCCGGGCAGCTGGCCCTCGAGCTTGCGCCAGAACCAGGCGGCCATGCGCTCAATTGTCGGGCTCTCCAGTCCTGGGATGTCATTGAGGTAGGCATGGTCAAGGAGCTCAAGCAAGGGCGCCATGGCCTCCGTGATCTGCTTGTGGTCGTAAACCCAGCCAATCTCCTCGTTGACGACCCCTTCGACGGAGATCTCCAGCTTGAAGCTGTGGCCGTGCATCTGGCGGCACTTGTGCTCGGCCGGCAGGCTCGGCAGCGTATGGGCCGCCTCAAAGCGGAATTCCTTGGTCAGTCGTGCACGCATCACCGGGCAGCCAAGCACCCCGGCGCACACTGTGCAAGCCGCGCGAGGCGTCATCCGGCGCCTCGCCAAGCCGCGCGGGGCGTCAACCTGCGCTTCCCTTTTTGTTGGATTCGGTTATTTCCGTCGCGCCACATGACCAATCGCCTTGATTCCACCTTTGCGCGCCTCCAGTCGGAGGGAAAGAAAGCCTTCGTTGCCTATGTCGGGGCGGGCGACCCGAACTACGCCGTTTCGCTTGAGATTA
>JBILQA010000089.1:0-8772 GCA_044373535.1 Akkermansiaceae bacterium
CCGCGGTGCCGGAAAGCTCGCTGCCCACAGTGACTTGGTTGGTTGGCGCGAGTTTTCCCGTGGCCGTGACTCGTAGCGCAAGGTCACCACGCTCAAGTTCTTCGGTTTGATACACAGGACCGGCTTCGACGTTTGCCGCGCGCGTCCGGAACCACTGGATGGCGAACCCGCAGGCAGCAACCAATGCGACTACAATCAACCACTTGCGCACCGGGTGAGTGGGCTTGGCCGCATCAATGATGCGTTTGAGTTCAGCGGCGGGCGCGCTTGCCGGGCTTGATGACACTTCGGTTTGCATGGTTCAGGGAAAATTAGCGCGACCAACCGCCGCCAAGCGCCTTGTAAAGTTCGACAAAGGCCGCTGACCGGTCGGCACGGGCGTTGATGACGCTTTCCTGCAGCCCAAGATCGGTCCGCTGCGCCTCAAGAAGGGTAAGAAAATCAACAACTCCCGCATTGTACCGCTGGGTCGCCAAGGTGAGCGCCTCAGCAGCCGCCGCGGCCGCAACCTCGAGCGTTGCGGCCCTCTCGGTACTGCGCTTGCAAGCAATCAGGGCGTCCTCCACCTCCGAAAGCGCAGTGAGCACCGCCCCCTCATAGCTCCGCAGCGCCGCCTCGGACGCTGCGTCCTCGGCGGCAATGTTGGCGCGGATTCGTCCCCCATCAAACACCGGCGCGGTAAGCCCGGCGATGAGCCCAAGCCCGGCGTCCTGAACATTGAACAACTTGCTGGCCTTCAAGCTGTCGGTCCCAACCGAGCCGGACAGGCGCAAGCTTGGCAGCCGCTCCGCCTCCGCGGCCCGGGTCCGCGCAATCGACGCCACCCATTGATAGCCAGCGGCCCGCACATCCGGTCGCTGGCGCACCGTGTCGGCTGGGATGCCTATCGAGAGCCGTCCCGCTGGACTTGGCAAGCGGCCCGTCCCTGGCTGCAGCGTGGCATCCAGCGCCCCGGGCGCCTTGCCGCATAGCCGGGCCAAGCGGTTGCGCGTTTGCCCCGCACTTTGCTCCAGACTCGATAGCGACGCGCGCGCCTGCTCCAGCGAGGATTCCGCCTGGCGCACCTCCAACACATCGCTCTGCCCAGCCTGGTTGCGCCAGGCAGCCAGTTGCCGACTCTCCTCGCGCGTCACAAGGCTCTCACGCACAACCTTGAGCCGCGCTTCAGCCGCCCGCAGGTCGATGTACGCCAACGCCACCTCCGCCGCCAATGACGCCTGCGCCGAACCAAGATTTTCCTGCGCCGCGGCCGCATTCGCAGTGCTGGCTTTCAGCGCCTCGCTTGTCCGCCCGAAAAAATCGGGCTCCCATGACGCATTCAACCCCAGCGAGTAAGAAGTCTCCGACGACCGGCGCCCCGCGGCCACCTCGTCAGACCTGAAACCGCGCACCGCGGACGCTGTCACGCCCGGAAAAAGATCCGCCGCTTGCGCCTGCCTCTGCGCCTGCGCCTGACGCACCCGAGCCACCGCCGCCCCAACCTCTGGATTCCCCGCCACCGCTTCCCTTATCAGCCCCGACATCCGCGCATCGTCAAACGCTACCCACCACCGCTCAAGATCTTTACCCGGCGACGCCACCGGAAAACCCGCCACTTCACGCCAGCCGGCCGGAAGCTCACTCGTCGGCTGCCCCGCTCCACCCGACGAACCCGCGCATCCCCCACTGCCTAACAATATCGCAGCCCCCAGCATCCCCGCCGCCGCCCGACCGGCAATCCCCCGCGCATCCGCTAATTCACAGTCTGTCATGCAAAAAATCCCTGGCATCCTCTCAAGCTCCACGATTGTGCCAAGAATCCGCCAGCACTCCCGACACGGCCTCTATGACACATACCCCCGAAAATCAAAAATGCTAATCGCCCCTAACAAACGGTCCCGCGACCCCGGACTCTTTCAGCGGAATGAAAAAGGCCGCGCAACTCGCGGTGAGTTGCACGGCCCTTGTTCCGGATGATGTGGCGGAGCGGACGGGACTCGAACCCGCGACCTCTGCCGTGACAGGGCAGCGCTCTAACCAACTGAGCTACCGCTCCACATCACCTTCGGCGGGCGGACGCTAGGAAGAAACCCCCAGCCGCGCAACCCAATTTTGACGCGAATTTCCATTTTTTTTCGCGCCCCCTCTCAAGCCCCCTTGAGGGCGTCCACGGCTGCTGCGAGCGAGGATTCATCCTCAATGGAGTGGACAATCGCCTCGCGCTCGATCTTGCCCATCAGGCCGGCAAGCACCTTGCCCGGGCCGAGTTCGATAAAAGTGCGATGCCCCTGGGCCCACAAAAACTGCATGCTCTCAGTCCAGCGTACCGAGCCGGTGACCTGTTGCTCGAGCATCTCGCGCACGTCCGCCGCAGTGCTCACCGGCCGGGCACCAAAGTTGCAGATCACCGGAACCTGCGGCGGGTGGATGTCCACCCGGGAGAGCTCAACGGCAAACTTCTCCTGAGCCCCAGCCATCAGCCGCGAATGGTACGCACCAGCGACATCCAGCTTGATCGCGCGGCGCACGCCGGCTTCCTTGGCGGCTTCCACCGCGCGGTCAATCCCCTCGATGCTACCCGAAAGAACAATCTGGCCCGGAGCGTTCAGGTTGGCCACGTCCACCCCGCAGGCATGCGCCAGCTCGCGCACCGCAGCCTCCTCGCCGCCGATCATCGCGGCCATCGCCCCGGCGGTCGCCTCGCAGGCTTCCTCCATCAGCTCGCCGCGCCGCGCAACGAGGCGCAGGCCATCGTCTAACGAAAGGGTCCCCGCCGCCGCATGCGCCGTGAACTCGCCAAGCGAAAGTCCCGCGGTGGCCACCACTTTAAGGTTAGGCAGGCGCTCGCGCAGCAGCGCCAGGCCCATCAGGCCGTGCAGGTAGAGGGCCGGTTGGCAGCGTGACGTGCGGGTCAGCTCCTCGGCGGGACCCTCGGCCATCACCTTGCCAATGGCGTAGCCAAGCACCTCCTGCGCATGCCCCAGCATCCCGGCCGCAGCCGCGCTGCCCGCCGCAAAATCACTCCCCATGCCCACGCGCTGGGCTCCCTGACCGGAAAACAGTAAGACCACTTCTCTCATAGCGCCGCCACCTAAGCGAGCGCCCACCCGTCTAGCAAGCCCCACTAACAATCAAGAGCTCCCTGACAGGCACGCGGGCCGGCCAGCCGGACCGTCGCCGCCACCCGCGCGCGCAGCAACTCGGCGGCCCGCGCCATGCTCTCATCGATGCCCAGCCCGAGGCTCGCCAGATCATGGCACTCGTCAAAGACCCCAGCCAAGCGCGCCTCCGCAGTGGCCACCCCCGCATAGGCTACAACCCGCTTGCCGAGCTCCGCTGCCAGTCGCGCCACTCCCGCCGGTCCCTTGCCTGAGAGCGTCTGGCTGTCCAGCGAGCCCTCGCCCGTGAGCACAAGGTCCGCTCCCGCCACCCTCTCGCGCAAACCCACCGCCTCGGCCACCAGATCAAATCCCGACACGAGCTGCGCCCCGGCAAAAGCCATCAGCCCAAACCCCATCCCGCCCGCCGCCCCGGCCCCGGCCACCAGCGCCGTCTCGCTCGCCCCGCTCAAATCCACGAGGCGCTGCAAGTACGCCTCCAAGCGCCGCTGCTCACCTGGCCCAGCGCCCTTCTGCGGCCCGAAAATCGCCGTCGCACCGTTAGGGCCCAACAACGGATTGGCCACGTCGCAGGCCACCACCACCGGCGGCAGCTCAATCCGCCGCCCGCTGTCGATGGCCGCCAGCGCCTCGAGCGCCTGCGGCCACGGATCCAACAAAGCGCCCTGCGCGGCTCGAAACTCCACCCCCAGCGCCGCCGCCATTCCCGCGCCACCATCATTGGTGGCGCTGCCACCCAGACCTAGCAATATCCGGTCAACCCCGTCGACCTGCGCAAGGCGGCGCAGAATCTCGCCGGTGCCAAAGGTCGAGGCGCGCAGCACGTTGCGCTCCGCGGCGCCGACCCGCCAAAACCCGCTGGCCTCCGCCATTTCCAACACACCGATACGCTCTCCCGCGCGCTGCGCCAATGCGTAGCGGCACTCGACGAGCCGACCCAGCGGGTCATGCGCCTGGCACTTGCGCTCCTCACCGCCCAGCGCGGCGCGCATCGCCTCGCTGAAGCCCTCGCCCCCATCGGCAATCGGGCAAATGTCAATCTCCCCAACAAATCCGGCGTCGCGCAGGCCCGCCGCCATGGCCGCTGCGGCCTCGACCGCACTCAGCGATCCCTTGAACTTGTCACAGGCTACTAACACACGCATGCTGCCAACCTTCCCGATTCCAGCGGAGCGGGAAAGTGCCAAGTTCGCCACCGCGGTTTTTGCCCATTCCACCACCCCATGCCCGACTCCTCTTCACTCGCCGCCGCTGTGCGCGACATCGCCGACTTCCCCAAGCCGGGGATCCTCTTCAAGGACATCACCCCGCTGTTAGCCAATCCGCTGTTGTTCCGCCGCTCCATCGACCTGCTCTGTGACTTGGTCGCCGGCGAGAAAATTGACAAGGTCGTCGGTATCGACGCGCGCGGCTTCATCTTCGCTGGCGCGGTGGCCGACCGCCTGGGCGCGGGCTTTGTCCCGGTGCGCAAAAAAGGCAAGCTGCCATGGCTCACCCATGGCTCAGCCTATACTCTCGAGTATGGCGAGGCCATCGTCGAGGTCCACCAGGACGCCGTGGCTGCCGGCCAAAGCGTCCTGCTCGTCGACGACCTCCTCGCCACCGGCGGCACCGCCGCGGCTGCCCTCAAGCTTCTCGAAACCCTCGGTGCCCGGGTTGTCGCCGCGGCCTTCCTCATCGAGCTGACCTTCCTTCACGGCCGCAAAGCCCTCCACGACCAGCGCGTCGAGTCCATCCTGCGCTACTGAACAGGGAAAATCCTCACCCATCGCTCGATGCGGCATTGACCGCGCACCGTTCTGCCGCAATCTCGCGCTGAGCCTGGCCTCTCTAACACCCTTCTCCAACATCCACCCTACTCCATGAGCAACTGGTCCCACTTCGCCGCCTCTGTCATCCGCTACCCGGAACTGGCCTTCTCGATAGATTTTTCCAAAATCGACCTCAACGCGGAATTCCTCGCCTCGATGCAGCCGCAGATCGCCAAGGCCTTTGCCGACATGCAGGCGCTTGAGGCCGGGGCGATCGCCAACCCCGACGAGGGGCGCATGGTTGGCCACTACTGGCTGCGCAAGCCCGAGCTCGCTCCAACAGCGGCGCTGAGGGACCAGATCGTCAGCCCGTTGCAGGCGCTCAAGGCCTTTGCGACGCAGGTCCACGGCGGCCAGATCGCACCGCCCTCGGGCGGGCGCTTCCGACATCTTCTGGTCATCGGCATCGGCGGCTCGGCGCTTGGCCCGCAGCTCGTGTCCGAGGCGCTCGGCCGCGACCCGCGCATGTCCATCCACTTCCTGGACAACACCGATCCGACCGGCATCGACACCGTGCTTGGCGGTCTGGGTGCCGAGCACCTGCCACACACGCTTGCCCTGGTCATCTCCAAGTCCGGCGGCACACCGGAAACCCGCAACGGAATGTTGGAAGCCAAGGCCGCCTTTGAGGAGGCCGACCTCGACTTCGCCGCCCACGCGGTGGCCATCACCGCCGAGGGCTCCAAGCTCGATGCGGTGGCCCTTGGCGAGGGTTGGCTGGCGCGCTTCCCGATGCAGGACTGGATCGGCGGCCGCACCTCGGTGATGTCCACCGTTGGCCTGGTTCCCGCCGCCCTGCAGGGCATCAACATCGACGCCTTCCTCGAGGGCGCCGCCATCATGGACGCGCGCACCCGCCAACCGAACGCCAGCGGCAATGCCGCCATGCAACTCGCCCTGGCCTGGTACCGCGCCGGCAACGGCAAGGGCCAGAAGGACATGGTCGTGCTGCCCTACAAGGACTCGTTGGTGCTCTTCTCCAAGTATCTCCAACAGCTAGTGATGGAGTCCATCGGCAAGGAAAAGGACCTCGACGGCAAGACCGTCCATCAGGGCATCGCCGTCTACGGCAACAAGGGCTCGACCGACCAGCACGCCTACGTCCAACAACTCCGCGACGGCGTCCACAACTTCTTCGCCACCTTCATTGAGGTACGTAAGGGCCGCAGCGGCGAATCCATCGAGGTGGATCCCGGCGTGACCAGCGCGGATTACCTCCAGGGCTTCCTGCGCGGCACCCGCCGCGCCCTGTTTGAGAATGGCCGCGAGTCCGTCACGCTGTCCATCCACGAGGTCACCCCACAGTCGCTGGGCGCCCTCATCGGCCTGTTCGAGCGCGCCGTCTCGTTCTACGCCTCGCTGGTCAACGTCAATGCCTACCACCAGCCAGGCGTCGAGGCCGGCAAGAAGGCCGCAGCCACCTTCCTTGAAATCCTCAACAAGGTCCGCGGCCGCCTGACAGGCTATCAGAAAACCGCCGAGGAGGTGGCCTTCGAGGCCAATGGCGACATCGAGGATGTCTACCATTGCCTCACCCACCTCGCCGCCAACGGCGAGGCCAACATCTCCCTCGGGAAAACCCCCGCCGAGGACACCTTCCAGCTCTAGCAGCCAGGTGTTGGAGTCAACTCAGCCGCTGGTCCATGGCCAGCGCTGGGGAGATTTCGCGGCTGTCGCCGATGATCACCGCGGGCACGCCGGCGACGGTCTTGTGGGGCGGCACGTCGCTGAGCACCACGCTGCCGGCGCCCACCTTTGCGCCCTCGCCAATCTCGACGCGCCCGAGGATCTTGGCCCCGGCGCCCAACAACACGCCCGAACGCACGATCGGATGGCGGTCACCGGTTTCCTTGCCGGTGCCACCCAGGGTCACCTCATGGAGAATTGAAACATTGTCCTCAATGATGGCCGTCTCGCCAACCACAAAGCTCGTCGCGTGGTCTAGCAGGATCCCGCAGCCGATGCGCGCGGCCGGATGGATATCCACCCCGAAAACCTCGCTGGCCAGACTCTGGAAATACAACGCCAGCGCCTTGCGGTCCTGGTGCCACAGGTAATGAGAGATCCGATACGTCGAGATGGCCATGAAGCCCTTGAAAAACAACAGTGGCTGGAGCGCCGAGTGGCAGGCCGGATCGCGCTCGGTGATGGCGCGCATGTCGGCGGCCGCACTGGCGATGAGCTCGGGATGGTCGCTGTAGATCTTGGCTAACACCGGGGCGAGCTCCTCGCGCGGCATGTCCTCACGCGCCAACTTGCGCGCCAAACGCGCGCTCAGGCTCGCCCCGAGGTCGGGCTGCTCAAGCACCACCCCGCGCAACAGCGGCAGCAGCGCGGGCTCAACGGCCGCCACCCGCTCGGCCTCGTGCCGCACCGCCTGCCAAATCTCCTCCACGGCCGCCTCGCGCTCTTGGCATAGCCGAAACGGCCCGGGCGCGTTCGCGCTGGTGCCCGGGGAAGTGCTGTGGTCTGATTTCATCCAGTGAGAATTTCGCAGAAGCTCGAGTACGCATGCCGCGCCCTGACGCAGATGGCCAAGCACCATGACGGAAGAACGCTTATACGCTTGGACGACCTCGCGCAACGCGAAGCCGTCTCGGCTAACTTCCTCGTCCAGATTCTCAACGACCTGCGCCGCGGCGGCATCGTCGAGAGCCGCCGCGGCAAGGCTGGCGGCTATCTGTTGGCTCGGCAACCCTCAAGCGTCACCCTGCGCGAGATCATCGAGGTGGTCGACCCGTCGTTGTTAGCCTGCAGCGTCTCAAGCGACGGGGACTCCGGGGGCTCGGTGGCGGAGACCTGGGAGGAGATTTCCAAGGGCCTGCGGGTCCAACTCAACGCCATCACCCTTGAGGCACTGGCGCGGCGCGGCGAGCAGCCAATGTTCTATATCTAGCAGCCTAAGCACCCACCGAGGTCACTTCTCCTCCTCTTCGATGTGCTTGCTGTGGCCCTCCTTGCGCAGCTCCTTGAGCGCCACGCGGATCGCCTCGGCAGCCTCCGGCTTGCCCTCCAGATGCGCCTTCTCGAGCTCCACAAACTTCAGATAGACCAAGGCTAACAAGCGACGGAAGTCCGCCAGCGCGAGATCCTTGGCCACGCCCTCGGGCATTTTCCCCGCCATGTCCGGAGTGATGGCAAGTGCCTTGAGGGTGTTCGCCTGGGCCTCGCGCGCCAGTTTGACCGCCTCGGGGCCTTTGGCGGCCTTGAGCGCCTTGTAGGCCTCGTCAATGGCCTCCATGGTATCGACCATTTCCTCCTGTTCGGCGTGGAGCGGGGCGGCGAACGCCGCGGCTAACAGGATTGCGGCAAGGCCAAGTCTCTTCATCGGATCTATTAGTTGCCAGCGCCCCCCTGCTGTCAATCCGCGTGCCTCGACCATGGAGCCCCGCAGCGGCCCGACTGGAAAAATTATCCGCGCCAGCCCAGCCATTCATGGCCGCTTGTTTTTGAAATTTAGGCTCCCTTCGCTGCGCCTGCCCCACGGGAATTCACCAACGCCGGCGCGGGTGTAAAAAGATCGCTCAGGAAAGCCTGACCATCGGGGCAACCACTACATGTGGCGGCCATTTCGCGTTGACCCCGCCATATGTTCCACTATTCTGGCCGCGGTTCATTTTTCAGCTCCCATGCGATGTATTCAGTGCGGCTCCCACAAGGACAAGGTTCTCGACTCAAGGATGTCGAAGGACGGCACGACGATTCGGCGCCGCCGCGAGTGCCTGCAGTGCACCTATCGCTACACGACCTACGAGCAGATCGAGCGCACCGAGCTGCGCGTCGTCAAACGCGACGGCACGCGCGAGCCACTCAACCGCGACAAGTTGTTCCGCGGCCTGGTCAAGGCCTGTGAGAAACGCCCC
>JBILQA010000090.1:0-8763 GCA_044373535.1 Akkermansiaceae bacterium
CACGGCCTTGAGCTCGATGGCCTTGATCATCATTCTGGTCACGTGGCTGCGCTCGATGGGCAATCTGCAGAAGGTTGTCACCGCGGAGCACTACCATGTGATGGGCAAGCTGCTATTTGCCTTCACGGTGTTCTGGGCCTACATCGGCTTCTCGCAGTATTTCCTCATCTGGTATGCGAACATCACCGAAGAGACGCGCTACTTTTTGATCCGCAACACCGACGGCTGGAACATCGGCAACCACGTGCTGTTGTTTGGGCACTTTGCGCTGCCCTTCGTGCTGCTGCTGCCGGCCTGGGTGAAGCGCACGCCAAAGTTCATCGTGCCGGTGTGTGTCTGGGTTTTGCTGATGCACATCGTTGACCTCTACATCGTGGTCATCCCGGAGCGCAGCGTCTCGCTGGGCAACATCGATCGCGGCGTCTTTGGCGACATCACCTCGAGCATCCCTGGCGCGTTTTGGTATGACGCGCTGGCGTTTGTGACGGTGGGTGCATTTTTCTGCTTCATCCTGCTGCGCGCGCTGCAGCGCCATGCGCTCTTCCCGCACCGCGACCCGCGGATTCTGGA
This sequence comes from Akkermansiaceae bacterium, assembly GCA_044373535.1. Classification (GTDB taxonomy): domain Bacteria; phylum Verrucomicrobiota; class Verrucomicrobiia; order Verrucomicrobiales; family Akkermansiaceae; genus JBILQA01. Next base: position 571 of record JBILQA010000090.1, read on the forward strand.
GTCCGCCAACATCAGCAACTAACTTTTTCACCGAACCGATCCATGGATTCTAACCGCGACCATCCGTTTGTCCGTTTCACCGCCTTTTGGTGGGCCGTTGGGCTGTTTGCCATGTTTGCAGTGCTGCTGGGCGTGGTGTGGTTTTTCGTGCGTGAGTCGCCCGAGAGCCTCGAGGCGGCGCGCAATGCCGAGCGCCGCGCGATCCGCTTGAAGGCTGAAGCCGCGCAGGCAGCCCATTTCGAGCGCAAGGTGCTCGTTGAGGGCAAGACGGCCCAGGTGGCGCCGGCGGAAGTTTTCAAACTGGTTGGGCGTGGGCTGGTGGCGACCAAGCCAGTGGCCGTCGAGAAGCCCGAGCAAAGGATTGCGCCGCTGCCTGATACGGGAGCGCCGCTGCCGGAAATCCCGGTGGTGGATCCAGCGACGCCCGTGGATCCCGCGGTGATGGAAGCGGGCAAAGTGGCTTTTACCACCTGCATGGCCTGCCACGGACCGGAAGGCAAAGGCATGGCACCGGTGTTCCCTCCGCTGGCGGGATCCGAGTGGGTGGTTGGCCCGGTTGCCAACCCGATCCGCATCGTGCTGCGCGGCCTGCAGGGGCCGATCAGCGTGGCGGGTACGGAATGGAATGGCGTGATGGCGCCCTTGGGGGCGGCCTTGGATGACAAACAGATCGCCGCGGCTCTAACCTACGTGCGCAACAGCTGGGGCAACAAGGCCTCGATGGTCACCCCTGAACAAGTCGCCGCGCTGCGCGCCACCGAGGCAGGCAAGGCTCCCCTCTCCGCTGCGGACCTGCAGGACCCGCATGCTGGTGCGGCCCCAGCGGCCCCAGCCGCTGCTCCCGCACCCGCGCCTGATGCATCCGCCGCGCCCCAGCCGTAGGCCCGCCAATCTAACGAACTGATTTTTCTCCCGATGTCCGCCATTTCCCAAGACCTCTCTCAAGAAGACGTGCAGTTGCGCTCGGCGATCGACCGATCGCTGCGGCACCCCGTGATGTTTTTTTTCACCAGTGGAGCGGCCTGGCTGGCGGTGTCGCTGGTGTTGGGCCTGCTGTCGTCGATCAAGGTGCACAGCCCTGAGTTTCTTGGGCAGGTGGGATTTTTGACCTACGGGCGGGTGTTTCCAGCGCACATGAACGCGATGATCTACGGCTGGGCATGCCAGGCGGGATTCGGAACCTTGATCTGGCTGATGGCCCGGCTCTCGCGCCAAGAGTGCAAGAACGCAGGGATGATTCTAACTGCCGGGCACCTGTGGAACCTGGCGGTCGCGGTGGGGGTGGTTTCGATCTTGGCGGGCAATGGGACCGGCAAGCCATGGATGGATTTTCCGAGCTACGTGTGGCCGGCGATGATGCTGAGCTACGCCGCGATCACGGTGTGGTCGATCGTGCAGTTCCGCTGCCGTCCGGCGGGCCATGTGTACATCTCCCAGTGGTTTTTGCTGGGTGCGTTGATTTGGTTCCCATGGGTGTTCATCACGGGCAACGTGGTGGTGCATCACTTCGGAGGCTCGCCGCTGATGGCCGTGGCGGTCAACGCATGGTACCGCTCGGCCCTGGTGTTGTTGTTCTTTGTGCCGGTGGGAGTGGCGGCGGCGTATTACTTGGCGCCGAAGGTCAGCGGCCGGCCGGTTTACAGCTACAGCTTGGGCATCATGGGGTTTTGGACCTTGGCGGTGATTGGCCCGTGGGCGGGGATGCAGAAGCTGGCGGGTGTGCCGATTCCCAACTCGCTGGTGAGCATTGGGGCGGGAGCGCTGGTGCTGTTCGCCATTCCGGCCATCACCGTGGCGGTGAACATCTTGAGGACCACGGGGAGTCGCAATGAGGTGGTCACGCACAGCCCGTCGTTGCACTTCACCATGGCGGGGGTGAGCGGGTTGCTGATCCTCGGGGTGTTGGGTGCCTTGTTGTCGCTCGAGGACCTGCTGCGCTTCACGCAGTTCAGCATGGCGGGGTACGGCTACGAGATGCTCGCGCTGTATGGATTTTTCAGCATGTGCATGTTCGGGGCGATTTACTTCATCGTGCCGCGTCTGACGCGGCGCGAGTGGCTATCGCGGCGTTTGATTCGGATGCACTTCTGGTTTTCGGTGTATGGCAGCCTGTTCATCGTGCTGTTTGCCATCGTGGGTGGATTGTTTCAGGGAGTGGGGCAGGAAGACTACAAGCAGCCGTGGATGGACGCGGCGAGCCGAACCCACGGCTACGCGGTGGGCACGACGATCGCCTGGGTGTTTGTGTTGATTTCCAACCTGTTCTTTTTTGTTCACCTTGGGTTGATGTGGTTGCGCCTAGGTCGGCGCAGCGAGCACCCGACGCTGCTGCACAGCGATCATCCGGATAGCCCGCACGGCCCAGAGGGGGACGTGGAGGAGATTCTCGCCGGCCACGCCTGAGCCCCCAAAACATTCCGTACTTTCCATGACTCTGAAGAAATTTCTAATCGGAACGATCGCCAGCTTCGGGCTTGCCTGGCTGCTGGTGGTGGTTCTGCCGTTTGTCCTGATGCGCAACCCGAAGCCGGTTGAGTTCAAGGAAGCAGTGGACGGTCAGACTGGCGTGTTCATCGCCAAGACCCATGGCCGCGTGGCCGATGGACTGGCGGTCTATCAGGCCAACGGCTGCGCGCTGTGCCACACCCAAGTGATCCGGCCGACCTACGCGGGCACCGAGTTGTGGCGCCAAGATTGGGCCGGGCTGGCCAAGGACGAGGACCGCGGGGACACGCGGCGCGAATCCAACGTGTTTGACTACAGCGGGTTGAACTACGCCCCGATTGGTCAGACGCGGGTCGGCGAGGACCTGAGCAACCTCGCGGTGCGGATGCAGGCGCGCTTCCCGAAGTCCCCTGCGCAGGCCGAAGCGTGGCTTTACCGCCACCTCTACAATCCGCGGAGCTTTCCTGAGCTTGGCTGGTCGATCTGCCCGTCGATGCCGTTCCTGTTCGAGGAAAAGGAAATCCGCGGCCAAGGTCCGTCTGCGGATGCGCTGCAGGGAGTGGCCATGGGCGACAAGAAGCGCGCCGCAGCTGGCAAGGAGGAGATTGTTCCCGGCAGCGACGCGCGGGCCCTCATCAGCTACCTGATGTCGCTGCGCCACGACCACAAGATTCCCGCATCGATCAATTACGCCCCGCCAGCGGCCGCGCCCGCGAAAGCTCCGGCGGCCAAGTAGGATTCTCACGCTCATCCAATTTTTCACTTCCGACCTGATTCATCCATGGCTGACCAAGCCCATACACCCGATCCGCGCAGTCCCGACCTCGAAGAGTCGACCAATGTGACCGCGACCCACGCCCGCGTGATCTTGGACGGCGCCGCTGCGGCGCGCGAAAAGCGTTTGCGCGAGAATGGACTCGAGCCGATCTCGCTCACCGTGCTCATCGCCTGCGCGGTGGTTCTGCTGGTGGGTGGCGCCGTGCTTGGCCGGGGCGGCGTTGATCTGCTGTCCTACTCGGAAACCGTCTACCCGAACTACCAGCGCAAGGCCTCGCCAGACAACGCGACCAGCGTGGCGCCGCCGATCGCCGCGCTCGATGCCTTTGTCCGCAAGGGCAACAAGTTGTACTCGGTGAAGTGCGCCGGTTGCCACGGCGTGGATGGCCGCGGCGACGGGGTGAACTACCCGCCGTTGGCAGGTTCTGCCTGGGTTCTTGAGCACAGCGAGCAGACCGCCATGGTCGTGCTCAATGGCGTGATGGGTGAAATCACCGTGGCGGGCAAGACCTACAACGGAGCGATGCCCGCCCAGGGCGCCGGCATGTCCGAGGACGATCTGGCCAGCGTGCTGACCTACATCCGCAACAGCTTTGGCAACGCCGCGGGCGACATCATCACCCCGGAAATGGCAAAAAATGCCATGGCGATCTCCGCGAGCCGTGCGAAGGCTGGCCAGCCGGTCACCGCCGCCGAGCTTACCGCGGACCACACCAAGAACCTCCAAGGCGCGCCGATGGATCCGGCCGCCATGGTGGATCCCGTCACTCTGCAACCTGCCGCTAAATAAGCCCCTTCCGACTTTTCCTCATGAGCGCCCACGCCCACGCCGAGCATTCCCACGCCGACCACTCCGATGGTCACGGTCACGACGACCACCACCACAATCCTGGCTTCCTCTGGAAGTATGTCTTTTCGACCGACCACAAGACCATCGGCATCCAGTACGGGATCACCGCCGGCCTGTTCCTCTTGTTTGGGTTCTTCCTAATGATGGTGATGCGCTGGAGCATCGCCTACCCCTACGAGCCACTTCCGACGTGGTTGAGCTGGATTTTCAGCGATGACTGGAAAAGCCGCTGGCTTCAGGACGGGCGAGTGACCGGGGAAACATACAACATGTTTGGCGCCATGCACGGCACCATCATGGTGTTCCTTGGGGTGGTGCCGCTTGGGTTCGGCGCGTTTGGCAACTACGTCACGCCGCTGCAAATCGGGGCGCCCGACATGGCCTTCCCGAAGCTCAACATGCTGAGCTACTGGGTCTACCTGGCCGGCGGCCTGATCATGTGCGCGAGCTTCTTCATGGAGTCCGGTGCCGCCAAGTCCGGCTGGACGAACTACCCGCCGCTCTCTGCGTTCGCCGACGGCCAAATCGTCAACCAGTGGCTCGCGGGCCAAACCCAGTGGCTCATTGGCCTGGTCCTGCTGATCACCTCCTCGTTGCTCGGTTCGGTGAACTTCCTGACGACCATCATCAACCTGCGTGCCCGCGGGATGACCTGGATGCGCCTGCCATTTTTCGTCTGGGCGATGTTGGTGACGGGTTTCCTGCTGCTGCTCGCCTTCCCACCGCTTGAGGCGGCGGGGATCATGCAGCTTGTCGACCGTGTTGCCGGCTCATCGTTCTTCATGCCAAGCGGCCTGTATACCAGCTCGGAAGGCTTGGCCAACTTGTCCGGTGGCGGCAGCCCGCTGCTGTTCCAGCACCTTTTCTGGTTCCTTGGCCACCCTGAGGTCTACGTCCTGCTGCTGCCTGCGCTGGCCTGCGTGGCGGAGATCATCCCGCCCAACACCCGGCGCCCGCTCTGGGGCTACAAGTCGATGGTTTACGGCGTGTTGCTACTCGGCTTCCTGAGCTTCCTCGTCTGGGCGCACCACATGTACCTCACGGGCATGGGGCCGATGGTCTCCACGTGGTTTCAGACGACGACAGTGCTGGTGTCGATTCCCTCGGTGATTTTGCTCACCGCGATGATCATCTCGCTGTGGGGTGGCTCGATTCGGTTTACGATGCCGATGATTTGGGCCTGCGCGTTTCTGCCGATGTTCGGGATTGGCGGTCTAACCGGGCTGCCGCTCGGGTTCAACCTGATCGACCTGCACCTGCACGACACGTACTACGTGATCGGGCATTTCCACTACGTGGTGGCGCCGGGGATTTTGTTTGGCCTGTTTGCCGGGGTGTACCACTGGTACCCGAAGCTCACCGGGCGCTTCCTTGGCAACAAGCTGGGGCACCTGCACTTCTGGCCATCGCTGATCTGCATGAACGCGATTTTCTTCCCGATGTTGATCCAGGGAATGGCGGGTTTCCACCGTCGCTGGTACAACGGGGGTGACTCGTACATGCCGACGGCTGGCAGCACCAACATCTTTGGCCAGACGGTCGAGACGTACCTGCATTACAACGTCATCATGTCCAACGCGGCATGGTTGATGGCCCTGGCCCAGGTGCCGTTCCTGCTCAACATGGTTCTGAGCTACTGGCGCGGCAAGAAGGTCACCAGCGACAACCCATGGGATGCGACGACGCTTGAATGGGCGACGCCCACGCCTCCGGGCCACGGCAACTTCACGTTTGAGCCGGTGGTTTACCGCGGCCCGTACGAGTACAGCCGTCCGGAAAGCGCGGCGGACTTCACCCCGCAGTGGGAAGTGCCGCAGCGTGAGGCTGCCAAGCCGGTGCCTGCCGAAGAGAAAGCGGGAGTCTAAGACTGCCGCACGCCAGAACTCAATTTAGCCGATCCGAATCCCACCAAGATGGAAATTCCCTACATCGTCAACGCCCGTAAGGACACCGGGCTGTTCAACTCGAAGATCGCCATTTGGCTGTTCCTTGCCTCTGAGGTGATGCTCTTTGGCGGGTTCTTCTCGGCTTACATTTTCCTGCGGATCTACGCGGATTATCCATGGCCGGAGCGGACCTTGCCGGTGCTGCCGGGCTTGATTAACACATTTGTGCTCATCGGCTCGTCGATCACGGTGGTGTTTGCATGGTCGTCGCTGAAGCTGCGCGAGTGGCGGAAGTTCCAGATCTTCATGGCCATCACGGTGGCCTGCGCGGGCGTGTTCATGGTGCTCAAGGGGATTGAGTACAACACGAAGTTCCACCACCAGGCGGTGCGCCTGCCGGATTACACGGTGGTGGAAGGCCACCTTGGCAAGTACAAGGATGGCCCGCTCAAGGACAAGGAAGAGAACCGGGTTTTCTTCAAGGCCAACCAGCTGTCAGTGAGCACGGTGCGCTACCACAAGCCGTACCTCGAGGAGATCATCGAAGAGGCCAAGGTGGGCGGATCGAAGCTGCTGCTGACCGCACCGCTGGAGCTGGTCACTGGCAAGGAGACGCGCAAGATCGCCGAGGGCACCGAGCTGAGCATGGAGTTGCTCAAGGAGCTCCAAGGTCTGCATCGGAGCGCCCGCGGCAACAACTCGGACATCCGCACCGAGGCCCTGCGCGCCGCCTGGAAAACCGCCAAGGCGGCCAAGCCAGAGGCCACCAGCCGCGACCTGGCCGGCGACGTGAAAATTGATGAAGCGGGTTTGAAGGGCCTGCTGACGGAGGTTTCCAACGTGGCGTTCAAGGTTGAGCCGCCGATGGCTTTCAGCTTCCCTTCCACGCTGGCCAAGGCGTCAGCCGACCGCTTGCTGCTCAAGGACAGCACGTCGATGGCCGGAGAGCTTGAGGAAAGCCCGATGGTTTTCCACTACGTGGATGCGGTCGACTTCCGCTACCTGGCGATGAAGGCCCGCGAGCGTGGCCTCGACCCGGCGGCCGCCATCGAAAAATCCTGGATCCTCGAACACTCGCCGGAAATCCGCGAGGCTTGGGAATGGCACAAAAAGCAGATCGCCAAACTCGATGCCGAGCTCCTCGCGACCTACAAGCGCGATCCGAAAACCAACGAGCCGCGCCGCCACGCCACCGAAACCGAGCGCTACCGGATCGGCTGGAAGGACTTTGCCGCCAAGGCTGAAAAACTCGACATGGGCCATGGTTCGTTCCGCCTCAAGGAGCAGTTCTTTGGGCCGGACTACGAGCACCGCGAGGCGCTGCACACCTTCCCTGAGCTTGAGTTGCCGCGCGAGCGGGTGACCTTCGAGTCGAAGTTCATGCCCAAGTGGAACACCTACTACGCGGTCTACTTCACCATGACCGGCTTGCACGGCCTGCACGTCATTGGCGGCGCGCTGGTGCTTGGCTACTACCTGTTCTTTGGCCGCAAGATGTTCCTCAGCAACCCCGAATGGCTCGCCAACCGGGTCGAAGTCGGCGGCCTGTTCTGGCACTTCGTTGACCTCGTCTGGATCTTCCTCTTCCCGATCCTTTACCTCATGTGACCCGTGAGGGCCCGCCAGCGCGGGATCCGACTCCCTTTTCCACTACCCATTTTCCCTTTCACCCATGGCTGATTCTCCAGAAGCGATCAAGAAGGCGACACGCACCTACCTGAAGGTGGGCGCCGTGTTGTTTGGCGGAACGATCCTCACCGTTGCGGTGGCCACCGTGCCGGCGCTCGATGTGGGTCATCACGGATTTGACGTTTACGACCTACTGCTCGGCTTGGCGATTGCCTCGGTCAAGGCAAGCCTCGTGGCGCTGGTGTTCATGCACCTTAACCACGAGAAGCGGATGATCTACATGCTGTTTGGGCTCGGCCTGGTGGGCGCCATCGCCCTGTTCTTCCTCACATGGTTGGCCTTTGAGGATCCGATCTTCTTTGACGGGTTCTATCGGGTTTTCGGTGGTGGTTAATCTGTGCTATCCTTCGACATGTCTATCCGCGGCTTCCATCTGTTCTTCATCGCTCTGGCCACACTCTTTTGTGCGCTGGTTGCCGTCTGGGCGTTTGTCGTGAGCCCCGGTGACGCCGGTGTGCTTCTCAAAGTCATGGGCGGCCTTTGCGCCCTCGCCGCTCTGGTCCTGCCGGTCTATGGCGTCTACTTCTACCGCAAGGCGAAAAAGCT
>JBILQA010000091.1:0-8733 GCA_044373535.1 Akkermansiaceae bacterium
CACCGCGGCGGTGTGCGCGCGCATGGCGGAACTCGAGCAGCAAGGGCTCGGTCAGCGGGATTTCTCGGCCCTTGCGCAAGCCTACGCGCAATGAGCGGCAGCGCACAGGGTTTTGTCCACCTCGCGGAGCGTTGTTTTTTCCGCCTCAGCGGCCCCGACCGCGTCCGCTATCTCAATGGCCAAGTCACCCAGGACGTCGCCGGCATCGTCGCCGGGGCGACGCGCCACACTTGCCTAACAAACGCAAAGGGGCGCATGCAGGCCGAGGCCTTCATCACGGCGCTGGACGACTCACTGTTGCTGGATGCGCCAGCGAGTCTGAGGGAGGACCTCGGATTGCGCCTCGAGCGCTACATCATCGCCGACGACGTAGAGCTCCATGACGAGTCGGACAAGTGGCAACTCACGCATGTGTTGGGCGTTGATCCGTCGCAAGCTGGGCTTGGAGCAGGCAGTCTGGTAACAACAAGCGAGCGCTTTGGGGTGATGGGCTACGATGTGTTTAACTGCGGCGGAGCGCCCCTGGTGGTGCGCGGGCGGCAACTGGCAGCCGCGGAGGTCGACGACCTGCGTATCCGCCAAGGGATCCCTATTTGGGGCCGCGAGCTCGATGCTGAGACCCTGCCGCCGGAGGCGGGCCTTGAGGAGCGCTCGATTTCCTTCCGCAAGGGCTGTTACTTGGGCCAGGAGGTCATCTCGCGCATCCGCAGCGCCGGCAAGACCAACCGCCTTCTTGTTCGGCTAGAGCTCGCCGCGGGGCTGCCGGACGATCTAACAGGCGCGGCGCTTTGGACCGCGGAAAGCACGCCGGAGCGGCCGGCGGGAACGCTAACAAGCTGGACGACGGCTTGCGGCGAGCAGCCGCGCGTGGCGCTCGGCTACGTGATGCGGCGGGCCGGCGATGCGGTAGATTTTGACATCCGCCTGGCCGGCGGCGCCCTTGTTATGAAGGGCGCGAGGCGGAGCTGAATTCGGCCTGGAGGATAGTTCAGCTTGGGGGGCGAGGCTGCTCACCGGGGAACAAAAAAAAACCCCGCACGGTGAAAGCCGGCGGGGTTTGGAGGCTGGATCGGGCCCTGCGGCGGACCTTAGAACTGATAGTTCAGGTAGAAATTGAACTGTCCGCCATTGTCGGCGAGTGGATCGGGAGATTCGATCGGAATGGCATAGTCGAGGGCCAGCGGACCGAAGGGCAGGTTGAGGCGCAGGCCGAGGCCTGCGTCGCTGTAGTAGTCGCTCACCCCGAAGTCCCAAGCGGCCTCGTTGACCATCCCAAGGTCGTAGAAGGCCGCGGCGCGGACGCGCTCAAACACTGGAACGGTATACTCAATGCTGCCAAAAGCCATCGACTGGCCGCCGAGGACCTCGCCGGTGGTTGTGTCGCGCGGCCCAACATCACGGAACTCAAAGCCGCGCAGGGTGCGGGCACCGCCGAGGAACTGGCGCTCAAAGACCGGCACCCGGCCGTTGATGGCGTCAACCGTGGTAGCCTCCCCCGTGACGGTTAGGATCGTGTCGCCCCACATCTCCCAGTGCTTGGTACCGGAGAGCGACATGCTGTAGGTGTCGACGTCACCGCCGAGGACGCCGCCGGCCAGTTTCACGCCAAGGTCAATCTTGTGGCCCTTGCGCGGCAGGATGTTGCTGTCGCGGCTGTCGTAGACGTAGTTGAGGCCCAGCGAGCTGCGGATAAAGTCGCCACCATCCTCGGCGAAGTCGGAAGGAGCCTGGGCAATCGGCTCAAGGTCGATCTCAATGTTCTCCAGAGTGTACTCACCGCGGATGTAGGCGTAACGGCCAGCGGCCTTGCGCATGAAGACGGCACCACCCATGTTGGACTGGTCATAGACGTCGCTGAGGTACTGGGCACTCTGGTAGAATGCGCGGCCGCCGAGGGCGAGGCGTTGACCAAGGAACCACGGTTCGGTGAGCGAGACCTCCAAGTTCTGGGTCTCCGCGCCAGCGCGAACGGACGCAGCGAAGCGCTGGCCGGCACCGGTGAAGCTCCATGGGTTGCGGATGTCGAAATTGGTCTGTTCGAGGTTGACGTAGCCGACGATGTTGTCAATCGAGCTGAAGCCGAGGCCAAAGGAGACCGAGCCAGTGCGCTTCTCCTCGACGAGCACGTTGAGGTCGCGGTAGCCAGGATTGCTGCTAGGCGTGGCCGAAACTTGGACATCGGAGAAGTAGTTCATGTTCTCCAGGCGCTTCTTGGTCGTCGGCATCTCCACGGAGTTGAAGTAGTCGCCCGGGTTGAGCGGGACTTCCCGGCGGATGACGCGCGGCTGGGTCTTGGTATTGCCCTCGATGTTGACCAGGCCGACGCGGTAGCGGCTACCCTCGGTGATGCGATAGACAATGTTCACCGAGTTGGGTCCGGCGTTGCTGATGTCTGGCAGCACCTGGGCGTCGGCGTAGCCGCGCGAGCCGTAGAAGCTGCGGATGGTGGTAATGTCCTCGCGCATCTTGGCTGCCGAATAGGCGTCGCCGCCAACCAGCGTCAACGAGGGCAGTATCTCCTCAGGCCGGAAAACCGTCATTGCGCCCAGGCCCACACCGGCAATCGTGTACTTCTCGCCCTCCACCAGCGGGATGGTTAGGTCGACGCGGCCGTCTCCAACAGGAGTGCGCAGGATCCCCGGGCTGCTCACCCGCAGGTAGCCGTGGTTGCGGTAGTAGTCCAACACCGCCTCAAGGTCGTCGTCGAGTTGCTCGGCCTCGAAGCGGCCGGACTTCGTCAGGAACGAGAAGAGCCCCTTTTCCTCGGTCTTCATCTCCTTGCGCAGGGTTTTGTCGCCGAACACGGTGTTGCCTTCAAAGTTGATGTTGCGCACCAGGTTCTTGCCGCCTTCTTCGATGACGAAAATAAGCGCCGCGCCGCCACCCTCGCCCGGCTGCAAGCGGTGGCTCACGGTCACGTCGGGAAAGCCGCCGGACTCGTAGAACGTCTCGAGCTTGCGCCGGGCGGTTAGGATCTCGGCGTCGCTGAGCGAGCTTCCGGCTGTCAGGCCGCTCTCGCGCGCCAGCTTCTTGTCGTTGAATGCGGTGTTGCCCAGGAAGCCGATCGCCTCGAGCGCGGGGCGGGTGGTCACTTCGGCAATGACCTTGACGCCGGCACCGTCGGCTTCGGCCAGGAAGCGTACGTCGTCGACGAGGCCGCTCTCGTAGAGGCTGCGGATATCCTTGTCCAGGGCCTCGCCGCTGTAGGTTTGGCCTGGCTTCACCGCCATGAAGTTGCGCAGGCGGGCCTCGTCCACGGTGCGGGCCCCGCGGTACTGGATGGAGATCGAGGTGATCGCCTTGCCCTCAAACTCCTGGGCCGCACAGTGGCCCCCGGAGACGATCGCGACAAGGGATAGAACAGCGGCCAAGGCAAGACGCGCGCAGCGGGGCAGGTGGAAGGAACGCATGGTAAGGCAGGTATGAAACGGGCCTAGCAGCTCCGCGTCAAGGTCAATACAAGCTTGAAGGAGCGGTCCACCTGGCCTCCACCAGCGGGGGGGCCGGCTGGTCGGCGGCAATAACAGAATCAAACAGGCCCGGTCCAACAGGGCCCGGCGCGTTACGCGCTTGCGCGGGCCGCGGGGCCTCAGACGTTGAAGCGGAATTCGACGACGTCACCGTCCTTGACGACGTACTCCTTGCCCTCGATACGAAGTTTGCCCGCGTCGCGAGCGGCGGCCTTGGAGCCGAGGGAGACGAGGTCGTCGAAGTGGACGATCTCCGCGGCGATGAATCCGCGCTCGAAGTCGGTGTGGATGACGCCGGCGGCGGCGGGCGCCTTGTCACCGGCGACAATCGTCCAGGCGCGGGTTTCCTTTTCGCCGGTGGTGAGGTAGGTGCGCAGGCCTAGCAGGTGGTAGACGCCCTTGATGAGGCTTGAGACGCCCGAGTCGGTGACGCCCATGTCGGCGAGGAACTCGGTGGCCTCGGCGGGATCGAGCTCGATGAGCTCCTCCTCAATGCGCGCGGAGATGACGACGCACTCGGCGCCCTGATGCTCGGCGGCGTACTTGCGTACGCGGGCGACCATCGGATGGGAGTCGGGATTGGAGACCGCCCCGGCCAGTTCGCTTTCCGCGACGTTGCAGGCAAAGATGGTGCGCTTGGACGAGAGGAGGAAGAACTCGCGCAGGGTTTTCTTCTCGCTGTCAGTGAGTTCCAGGGTAAGCGCCGGGTTGCCGGCGTCCAGGTGGGGGAGCAGCTTGGTGATGAGCTCAACCTCCTGCTGGGACTCCTTGTCGCCGGACTTGGCCTTTTTCTCGCGCGAGGCCTTGCGCTTTTCCAGGGCGGCGAGGTCGGAGAGGATCAGCTCGGAGTTGATGATCTCGATGTCGCGCAGGGGGTCGACCGACCCGAGCTCATGGATGATGTCGTCGTTTTCAAAGCAGCGCACCACCTGGACGATGGCGTCGACCTCGCGGATGTTGGCCAGGAACTTGTTGCCAAGCCCCGCGCCCTCGCTGGCGCCGGCGACGAGGCCGGCGATGTCGACAAACTCAATGGCCGTGGGGATGAGCTTCTGGCTGCCGGAGAGTTTCGAGAGCACCGCAAGGCGCTCGTCGGGGACGACGACCATGCCGACGTTCGGATCGATGGTGCAGAAGGGATAGTTGGCCGCCTCCGCCTTGCGCGAGCGGGTGAGGGCATTGAAGAGGGTGGATTTGCCAACATTGGGCATTCCTACGATTCCGGCTTGGAGCATGGCCGCGGAGGCTAGAGGCCCGCAAACGATTGCCAACCACAATTTGACTGTGGCGCGGAAATGACGCGCTCGCGACAGGCTGACGCAGCGGAGGGGCCGCGGGGTGCGTCAAAGTGTCGCCCGCGGCCATGGAAATCCCCCGAGGGACCCCCGAAGGGGAAGCTCAAATCATTTATAATTAATGACTTATTTAATCAACCAGGGGTTTGGCACGGTGGCTGCGAACGGCCTGTTGGGAATTTCCCGCCGACTTTAAACCGCACAAAACAGCAAACCGCCCGGAACCGAGTGCTCCGGTCAACCCCGAAAGGACAACAACTATGGCCAAGATTTTAGGAATTGATTTGGGCACGACGAACTCCTGCATGGCCGTGATGGAAGGCGGCGAGCCGGTCGTGCTGGAGAACTCCGAGGGAGCGCGCACCACGCCATCGGTGGTGGCATTCGCCAAGAACGGCGAGCGCCTCGTCGGCCAGGCCGCCAAGCGCCAGGCCATCACCAACCCGCGCAACACGATCTTTTCGGCCAAGCGCCTCATCGGGCGGAAGTTCGCCGAGCTTTCCGACGACGAGAAGAACACCCCCTATCTGATAGTCGCGGCCGCCAACGGCGACGCCCACATCCAGGTGGAAGTCGCCGGCGAGAAGAAGACCTACTCGCCCCAGGAAATCTCCGCAATGGTGTTGGCCAAGCTCAAGGCCGACGCGGAAGCCAAGCTCGGCGAGAAGATCGAGGAGGCCGTCATCACCGTGCCGGCCTACTTCAACGACTCCCAGCGCAACGCCACCAAGGCCGCCGGCGAGATCGCCGGCCTCAAGGTGCGCCGCATCATCAACGAGCCAACCGCCGCGGCCCTCGCCTACGGCCTGGACCGCAAGAGCGACGAGAAAATCGCCGTCTACGACCTTGGCGGCGGCACCTTCGACATCTCGGTGCTTGAAATCGGCGACGGCGTCTTTGAAGTCCTCGCCACCAACGGCGACACCCGCCTCGGCGGCGACGACTGGGACAACACCCTCATCAAGTGGATCGTCGAGGAGTTCAAGAAGGACCAGGGAGTCGACCTCTCCGGTCAGGCCGACGCCCTCCAGCGCATCAAGGAGGAGGCCGAGAAGGCCAAGATCGCCCTCAGCTCGTCTAACAGCTACGACATCAACCTGCCGTTCATCACCGCGGACGCGACGGGTCCGAAGCACATCCAGATCACGCTGACGCGCTCGAAGCTCGAGCAGCTAACAGACGCGCTGTTCCAGCGCACGCGCAAGCCGGTCATCGACTGTTTGCGCGAGGCCGGAGTGAGCGCGGCGGAGGTTGACGAGTTGGTGCTTGTCGGCGGGATGACGCGCATGCCCAAGGTGGTGGAAACCGCCAAGGAGCTCGCCGGCCAGGAGCCGCACAAGGGGGTCAACCCCGATGAGGTCGTGGCCATTGGTGCGTCCATCCAGGGCGGGGTGCTGCAGGGCGACGTGAAGGACGTGCTCCTGCTGGATGTCACGCCGCTAACACTTTCCATCGAGACCATGGGCGGCGTGGCCACCGGGATGATCGAGCGCAACACGACGATCCCGGCCAAGAAGAGCCAGACGTTCTCGACGGCGGCGGACAACCAGCCTGCGGTCGACATCCGGATCTGCCAGGGCGAGCGCAAGATGTTTGACGACAACAAGCTGCTAGGCACCTTCAAGCTCGACGGGATTGCCCCGGCGCCGCGCGGCGTGCCGCAGGTGGAGGTGACCTTCGACATCGACGCGAACGGCATTCTCCACGTGTCGGCCAAGGACACCAAGAGCGGCAAGGAGCAGAAGATCTCGATTGAGGGGTCCTCCGGGCTTTCCGCCGACGAGATCGAGCGCGCCAAGCGCGACGCCGAGGCCCACGCCGAGGAGGACCGCAAGCGCGCCGAGATCGTCGAGACCAAGAACCAGGCGGAGAACCTCGCCTATCAGGTCGAGAAGCAGCTCGCCGACCTGGGCGACAACGCCCCCGAGGAGCTCAAGACGATGATCGGCGAGAAGGTCACCAAGGTGCGCGACGCCCTGAAGTCCGACAACCTCGACGAGGTCAAGCTGGCCACCAGCGAGCTGCAAAGCTCGCTTGAAGCCCTCGCCATGGCAGCCCAACAGGCAGGCGGCGGCGCGGGCGGCAGCGGCGACGCCGGCGGCTTCCCCGGCGGCCCGTCACAGGACTCCGACAACAACGGTGGCCAATCCGAGCCACGCCAGGCCAAGGGCAAGGTGGTTGACGCAGAAGTCGTCGACTAACAACTGCTGGACAAACGAAAAATTTCCGCGCCGGCCCTCCGGCGCGGCCTCTCAACAGAACAAACCAGAACCAAAGCAAACAAACACATATGGCAACCATCAAACCTCTCGGCCAGCGCGTGCTGCTGAAGCGTATTGAAGCCGACACGGTCTCGGCCGGCGGCATCGTCCTCCCTGACACCGCCAAGGAAAAGCCGCAGGAAGCGGAAGTCGTTTCCCTCGGCACCGGCGGCAAGGATGACGACGGCAAGGCAATCGACTTCACCGTGAAGGTCGGCGACAAGGTCCTCATCTCCAAGTACGGCGGCACCGAAGTGAAGGTCGACGGCGAGGAGATGCTGATCCTCTCCGAGTCGGACATCCTCGGCATCGTGAGCTGAGGCCGGCGGGTTGTTGGTTAGCGATTGTTGGACGGCTGGGGGGAACTCCGCCGCCGGCCACCGCTTCCCGAGGCAACCGCTCCTAACAACAAATTAGAACCCATTCAACATACCAACCATCATGGCTAAACAACTGCAATTTGACGAGAATGCCCGCCACGCGCTGCTGCGCGGAGTGGAGAAGCTGGCCCGCGCGGTCAAGGCGACGCTTGGGCCCTCGGGCCGCAATGTGATCATCGACAAGAAATTCGGTTCGCCGACGATCACCAAGGACGGCGTGACCGTCGCCAAGGAGATCGAACTTGAATGCCCGTATGAGAACATGGGCGCCCAGCTGATCCGCGAGGTTTCCAGCCGGACGTCCGACACTGCCGGTGACGGCACGACGACGGCCACGGTGCTTGCCGAGGCGATCTACAAGGAAGGCCTGCGCAACGTGACGGCCGGAGCGAACCCGATTTCGCTTCAGCGCGGGATCATGAAGGCGACGGAAGCCATTGTGGCTCAGCTCAAGGTGCTTTCCAAGCCGGTCAGCGACGCGAAGGAAATCGCGCAGGTGGCCACGGTTTCGGCCAACTGGGACACCGAGATTGGCAACATCATTGCCGAAGCGATGGACAAGGTCGGCAAGGACGGCACCATCACGGTGGAAGAAGCCAAGGGAATTGAGACGACCCTCGACGTCGTGGAAGGCATGCAGTTCGACAAGGGTTACCTCTCGCCGTACTTCGTGACCAATCCGGAGTCGATGGAAGTGTCCCTGGACAACGCCTACCTGCTGATCCACGAGAAGAAGATTTCTTCCCTCAAGGACATGCTGCCGCTGCTTGAGAAGGTCGCCAAGTCTGGCCGGCCGCTCCTCATCATTGCGGAAGACGTTGAAGGTGAAGCGCTTGCCACCCTCGTGGTGAACAAGCTGCGCGGCACCCTCAACATTGCCGCCGTCAAGGCCCCGGGCTTTGGCGACCGCCGCAAGGCGATGCTTGAAGACCTTGCCATCCTCACCGGTGGCCAAGTCATCACCGAAGACCTCGGCATCAAGCTTGAGAGTGTTGAGCTCACCCAGCTCGGCGAAGCCAAGCGCGTCACGGTGACCAAGGAGAACACCACCATCGTTGAAGGTGGCGGCACATCCGAAGGCATCACCGGCCGGGTCAACCAGATCCGCCGCCAGATTGACGAAACCACCAGCGATTACGACCGCGAGAAGCTCCAGGAGCGTCTTGCCAAGCTCGCCGGCGGGGTTGCCGTGGTCAATGTCGGTGCCGCGACGGAAACCGAGATGAAGGAAAAGAAAGCCCGCGTGGAAGACGCCCTGCACGCCACCCGCGCTGCGGTGGAAGAAGGCATCGTCCCCGGTGGTGGCACCGCGCTGATCCGCGCGCAG
>JBILQA010000092.1:0-8721 GCA_044373535.1 Akkermansiaceae bacterium
AGCCGCGCCGGTCAGAACCTAACACCGCAACCTTGGAATTTTGGGCCGCGGCAATGCATTCCCCCTGGTCATCGCGGTGCTGGTGTACCAGGTGTCTGGCTGGCTGCTAGGCGAGCGGGTGTTTGCCAGCCTGAACAGCGAGGCGATGCTCTTCACGTTTCTCGCGGCAAGCGGCTGGCTCCTGTGCTGGTTGACGTCCCGCAGCACCCCCAACTCGAATCTTGGCCGCTCGATCTGGTTGATCAATGTGGCCTTTGGGGTGGCCTTCGGATTGATGTTCCGGACGGTATCCGGCGGCTGATAGAAGGGCCTTCCGGTTCACCGGCCGGTGCCAGCTTTCTAGAACGTCCCGTTGAGCTTGCGGCCGGTCCAGAAGAGTCCGAGCAGGAAGATGAGCGACGCGGCCGTGGCCCAGTGGGACCAAAGCGGGTGGCGCAGTTCAACCGGGCGTGGCTCAGGCAGGGCGCTGATGTCGCGCACGAGCTTGGCGAGGTTTGACGGGTCAACGACGCTTCCGCGCGCGACGCGGGCGAGCTCAGCGAGCACCTCTGGCCGGGCTGGTTCGCCAACCTTCTCCACTTCCGTGCCCTGGGCAATCAAGGTGGTGTCGGTGCGCCGCTCCTCGGCTCCGTCGACAAATCCCGAGACCTTCCATTCGCCTGGCAAGTCGATCTTGAATTGCCCTGCGTAGGCGCCCCATGCGCCCTCGGCACGGTCAAGTTCGATGCGCTGGGCCCGGCCGTCCGGGGATGTCAGGTCGATGAGCACCTTGCCTTCGTTGAGGGGTGCGCCGTTAGGATCGAAGGCGTTCGCGCTGATGCGCACCGTGTCGCCCGGCTCGGGACGCTCCGGAGTGTAGTAAAGCCGCACGCGCTCGCCCGCGGCCATGTTGCGCTGATAGGACATCCAGCGCGCCACTTGGCCCCAGAAGCGGTAGTGATAGAGATCCTCGACGCCGCGGCGCCAGCGCCAGGCCGAGTCGATGCCCATGAAGAGCACCTTGCCGCTGCCCGCTGGGCGGGTGACGATGATCGGGATCCGGCCGAAGGCGTTGCGCCTGTTAGCATGGACGGCCAGAACCTCCGCGCCACCCGAGGCCTTGACCACCGGCGCATGCCAGAAGAAGCCCGGCAGGCTGCGCCAGATCAGTGGATTTTCCTCCTCGGTGTTGCCTAACATCGTGAGCAGGGATGTGCGTCCCTCTGTGGTGAGGATCAGCGGCGAGGGTGTGGACTCCGCGATGCCGTTCTTCTGGGCGGGATCGAGGACGACCGGGATGAGGTCGCCGAGGGGGGAATCCACCAGCGAGAAGACATTGCCCTCGGACCCGGGGATAATAACAAGGCCGCTGGCTTGCTTTTCAACGAGGCCACGGATGGATGCCGCCTGTTCGGTGGTGAGCATGCCTGGGCCGATGCCGATGTCGCCGAGGAAAATCACATCGTAGCGTGCCAGGTCTTCAGGCTTGGACGGGAACTCCTGGAGATAATCGGGGCCGGCGCCGGCGCCGATGTCGGGGTGCAGCAGGAGGGTGTCGACATCCACCCCGGGGTCGCGCGAGAGAGCATTGCGGATGAAGCGGTACTCCCAGCGCGGGGTGGTTTCGATGACGAGCGCGCGGATGGACTCGCGGCGTCCGGCGATGTTGAAGCGCCGGCTGTTGTTGGTTTCTACCAGTTCGCCCTCGGCCACCGGCAGCGAGAGCTCAAGGGTGGTGGAACCTTCCTTGTCGAGGCGCCAGAGGATGGAATCAAAATACTCGGCGCCGGGCGCCAGGGTGACATCCTTGCTGCGCTCCGTGCCGCTGGCGTCGCGCAGGCGCACCACGGTGCGCACCTCGCGGTCAAGCGACGAGCGGATCGAGAAGGGAATCTGGACATTCTCGCCAATGATTCCGTAGGTCGGCGCGGTCACCGAGCGCAGTTCCAGGTCCGGCAGGCGGACATTGCTGCCCGCCGCGACGGTATAGAGCGGGATGCCGCGCAGGCGGAGCTGTTGGGCGGCAGCCACCGGCGGCTGGCCGAGGTTCCAGTCGCCATCGGAGAGAAGGATCATCGCCTTGACGTTGCGGCCGCGCTCAAGCGGGTCGGCAAGCGCCTTGTGCAGGTTGGTGCCTGAGAGGGCGGCGACCGCTGGATCCTCCGAGGGCGCGTCGAAGTCCGCATTGATGACGGTGTTGCGCCCGTTGTTGGCCAAGCCGGCCCATGCGGGATCAGCTAGCAGGAGGTCGGCCCACTCCTTGCGTGAGGTGATGCGCGGGTTCTGGTCGGTACCGGGAAGCATGGCATCCTCGGTGGCCATCGAGCGCGACGCATCACGCAGGACAACGATCTCTGGCTTGGTGTCAACCGAAGTACGGGTGAGCCACTCGGGCTTCCACAGCAGCAGGACGACGGTGAGCGTCACGGCGAAGCGCAGCAGCTCGAGCATGCCGGTGCGGCGCGGTCGGGCGGCGCGGCGCCAGGCCGTCCAACAAAGCCATCCCATTCCGGCAAGCACGAGGATACCCAGCGCCATGGTCAACGGCGTGGGCGAAAAATGAAGGTTGCCGATAGAGAAGTTCAAGGCGTTCAGGAAACGGTTTGAGGTGTCCGCTCGGCCACGACTGGACGGCCGGGCGAAGGTTTCGGAGTCAGGCAGAGAATGGCCTCGGCGAGGAGGAACAGCAGCATCGCGACGAGGAAGGCGCGCCAGATCTCCTGGACGAGCGTGTCGTCATCACCACCGGCCGCATTTTCAAACAATGAGTAGTTCGTTCCTGCGAGCATCACGTCCATGCGCTCGGTGCCAACCCGCTCCTCATTGTCCTCGCCGGCTGGACGGTTGACGGCCAGAACCCGGTCACCCAAACGGAAGACCCCCGCTTCGTGCGGACTCGAATTGGTCGAGAAGCCATCCAGCCGGCTGCGCAACTCGCCTGGGCCTGGCGTGGCCGTGCGCGATCCGGCAGCCGCCATCATTGCCGAGCCCATCCGGTCCGCGCCCAGATCAAGCGTGCGCTGCAGCAGGGGCAGGAGCACGTCTGCGTCGCCCAAGTTGGACCAGGCGTAATCTGGCGTCGTGTTGACGAACCATGCGGTGCCGCCCTCGACAAACTTGCGGGTCAGGAAGCTGCTGCCTCCGTCCCATGTGGCCAGCGGGGTTGAGTCACCACCGACGAGAGTGCGGCGCTGGATGGCCTTCATTCGGCTCGCGGGGATCGGAGTGCCGTCCAGGCCATCGCGCAGCGGGCCGTCGTCGTGAAGCCAATCCTTGAGAATAAAGAACTCACCCTTGGGCGCAACCTCCAGCGCACCCCACGCAACGCCTTCAAAACTCTCCGTCGAGTCGTCCGCCGGCGGGAAAAACATCACATGGCCCCCGGCTCTCAAATAGTTTGTTAGGCTCTTGGCGACCACCCCCTGCGGCAGCGGGGCAAGCCAAACGACAAGGGCGGCTTGGTCCCAATTGATGCGGTGGGCTTCCGATGGAGCAAGGCGCTCGATCTGGCGATCGGCCAGTCCGGGAGGGGCGGAGCCAATCGCGAGGTATTCAGCCGCTTCGCCCGGCTCGGCGACCAGCCAGGTGCGCGCAGGTTGTTGGGCGCCGTAAGCAAAGAAGGAGTTGTTGTTGCGCGTGTTGCTGTCGGCCGGGAGCGACACAAAACCGTGGCCGCCATCGCTTCCGGGCCCCAGTGGCAGGGATTTCTGGAAGCGCAGGCTTTGGCCGCTCAAGGTGATGTTGTCCGTCGTGCTCACGCCGTTGACGGTGATGGTCACCGGCAGGGAGCCCGGCTTGGAGGCGCTGCTGCGGGAAAGCTCCAGTTCTAGCAGAAGGTCGTCGCCCGACCGGCGCGCCGTCAGCACCCTGATGGCGACATCCGGATCCTTGGAGGACTCCAAGGCCAAGACGCGCAGCGCCGGTGGCTGTGGCAGGGAGGCAATACCAGCGCGTGCCGCATTCCAGCGCTCGTCTTCGGGGCGCCAGTCGGAGTCTTGCAGGTCGGAGGCGACCCAGATTTCGGTGCGCCCGGTGCTTTGCTCGGCGATGACATCCACCGCCCGGGAAATCAGCGAGGGAATGTCAGCTTGGGTGTCGGTGGCCTGGGTGGCGTCCAGCTCGGTTAGAACGTCGGGCGACGGGATGTCCTGCGGCTCGCCCGTGGCGCTATCAATGAGAATGAGGCGCGGGTTGCCAAGCTCCTGCATCGACTCGCGGACGCGGGTGAGAACCGACTCGCGCAGGGAAACCCCCGCGGTGCTCGATTCCATGCTCGCGGAGCGGTCGAGGATGAGAATGATGGAGTCAACGTTGCCGCCGCCCCAGCCCAGCAGGCTGCTGATCAGGGGGCGCGAGACGGCGAAGACCAGTGCGGCAATCGCCAAGGCGCGGCAGGCGAGGATGATGAGGTGCTTGAGGCGCTTCTTGCCGCGGCTTTCCCGTGTGGCCTTGAGCAGGAACTGCATGGCGGCCCATTGGATAGTCCGGTGGCGGCGCCGGTTGAGCAGGTGAATGATCACCGGAATGGCGGCGGCGAACAGGCCGACGAGAAGCGCTGGAGCGAGAAAGGTCATGCAGCTTGGTCATCTCAGCGTTTTCCCTTGGGAAGACGCGCGGTGAGGAAATCGCGGAGGATCTCCTCGTACGATTGATCGGTGGTGATTAGATGGTAGTCCGCGTTGACGTCGTGGCACTTGGCCTGCACGACGGCGAGGAAGTCGCGCAGCGCCGTGCGATACTCGTCAACGATGAGCTGCGGCTCGGCGACCAGTGAGGTGCCGTCTTCCATGTCGATGAAGCGGTGCGGGCGGTCGAACTCAAAGGCAACCTCCTGCGGGTCGAGCAGGTGGAAGACCGCCACGTCGTGCTTGCGATAGCGCAAGTGTTGGAGCGCCTCACCGAACTCCTCTGGATCCGTGAAGAGGTCGGAGAAAATGATGACCAGTGCGCGCTGGCTGATTTTCTCGGCAACCTCGTGGAGCGCGGCGACCAAGCCGGTCTCGCCCTTGGGTTGGAGATTGGCGAGGGTCTCGAAAATCAACTGCAGGTGGGCCGGGCGGCGGCGCGGTGGAATCTCGATGTGCAGCTTCTCGGCGCATACCGATAGGCCGGCGGAGTCCCCCTGGTTGACTAGCAGATAGGCCAGCGTGGCCGCGAGTTGGCGGGCGAACTGGATTTTCGGCGGGCCGTCGGCGGAGAACTTCATCGACCCCGAGCCATCGACCACGAAATAGGCGCGGAGGTTGGTGTCCGCCTCGAACTCCTTGATGTAGAACCGGTCGGAGCGCGCAAACGCCTTCCAGTCAAGGCGCCGCGTATCATCCCCTGGGACGTACTTGCGGTACTCGGCGAACTCGACCGAGGAGCCACGGTGCGGCGAGCGGTGACGCCCAGCGACGTTTCCCTGCATCGGCACCCGGGTATCCAAGGGGATGGCGCCCAGACGGCTGAGGACCGCGGGATCAAGGAAGTCGTATTTCATGGCGTGACGCGAATGCGAAGCCGGAAGCGGAGGAAGGTGCGGGTGTGTTAGTTGCTAGAAACCGGGGATCAATCCTCCTGCATTTCCGCGACGAGGCGGCGCACGACCTTGCGTGAAGTCATGCCCTGGGACTCGGCGGCGAAGTTGGTCAGAACGCGGTGGGTGAGCACCGGCTCGGCGACGGCCTGGATGTCCTCAAGGCGAACCATGTAGGAGCCACGCAGGGCGGCGCGTGCCTTGGCGCCGAGGATGAGGTACTGCACCGCGCGAGGGCCCGCGCCCCAGCCGACGTAGTCCTTGACCCATGAGGGGGCGTCGGCGGAATCCGGACGTGTGCGGCGCACGATGGTCACTGCCCAGTCGTAAATATGGTCGGGAACCGGCAGGCGGCGCACAAGCTGTTGGAAGGCAAGCACGCGCGGGCCATCGAGCAGGTGGGCGAGGCGTGGCTTGGACGCGCCGGTGGTTTCCCGGGCGATGCGCTTCTCCTCTTCCTCGGAAGGATAGTCGACCTCGATGAGGAACATGAAGCGGTCAAGCTGGGCTTCCGGCAGCGGATAGGTGCCTTCCTGTTCGATCGGGTTCTGGGTGGCGAGCACGAAGAACGGCGGGCTGAGCGTGTAGGTCTTGCCCAGCACGGTGACCTTGTGCTCCTGCATTGCTTCTAGCAGGGCGGACTGGGTTTTCGCCGGCGCGCGGTTGATTTCGTCGGCGAGGACGATGTTGGCGAAGAGCGGCCCCTTGATGAATTCAAACTCGCGGCGGCCGCCGACACCACTTTCCTGAATGATGTCCGTGCCGGTAATGTCGGCGGGCATGAGGTCCGGGGTGAACTGGACGCGGTTGAAGGCCAGGTCGAGAGTTTCAGCCACCGACGAGATCAGCAGGGTTTTGGCCAGGCCGGGAACACCCATGAGCAGCGCGTGGCCGCGGCCGAACAAGGCGATGGCGAGCTGCTCGATGACGTCTTCCTGACCGATGATGATCTTGCCGAGCTCGTCGCGGAAGGCACGATAGACGGTGCCGAGTTCATCGATGGCGGCAACGTCATCGGGTGGCAGAAGGGTGGCGGGTGCGGTGGCCGTTTCCATGTGGTTAGTTCGTGTGGGAAAGGAAAAAGTGCGAAGGCGTCGCGAAGCTAGGTAAGATGTTGGTTTTGTCCAGAAGGGAAAGTCGCCATTTGTTTGGGGCGGGAATTCTTTAGCGACGCGGCCAGCGGATTGCGCTACTACCGCGGGATGTTGGCGCGATATTTCATCCTCATTGGCGGATTCCCCCTGCTTGTTGCCGCCGTGGCGCATGCCGGGGAATGGCGCGAGATTTTCGACGGCAAGTCGCTCGCCGGGTGGGCGACCAAGCAGGGCCAGCCGCCGGCTGCCGGATGGCTTGTTGAGGACGGCACGATCCACCATACCAAGGGTGGCGGGGATCTTCTCTCGGCCGAGGAGTACACCGACTTCGAATTCAGCTTCGAATGGAAGGCGGCCGCCGGCGCTAACAGCGGCGTGAAGTACCGCGTCGCCAAGTTCAACGGTGCCCTGCTAGGGCTGGAGTACCAGGTGCTCGACGACCAGCGCCACCCCAACGGCAAGGTCGCCAAGACCAGCGCGGGGGCAATGTACGAGTTGTTCGCGCCCGATGCGCAGGCCAAGCCGGCGGGCAGCGTGCAGGCCGACGTCTGGCAGCAGTCGCGGATCGTCGTCAAGGGTGCCCACCTCGAGCACTGGCTCAACGGCAAGCTCGTGGTCAGCGTAGAAACCGGCAGCGAGGCGTGGACACAGGCCATCGCGGCCAGCAAATTCAAGGCGGTGCAGGGATTTGGGGTCAACCCCAAGGGCCGTCTGATGCTCCAGGACCATGGCGATGAAGTCTGGTTCCGGCATCTGCGCATCCGCGAGTTGTGACTGAAGATGGCGCCCGAAGCGTGCTGGTTGGGGGCGAGCGGCTTTTTTCCCGAAAAATCTCCCAATTCCGCTTGCCACCGGTCGCATTGTTGCTAATGAAGCAACCCGCTTTGCGCCTAGCCACTCCGGCATCGGCGGCAACACTCGCGAAAATCTGCACACCATGGCTCGTCTTTTCGGTATCGAAATCCCCAATGAGAAGCGCGTTGAAGCGTCGCTTCCGTACATTTACGGCATCGGACGCAACACCGCGTCACGTATTCTTGATCAAGCAGGAATCGATCCGAACATCCGCACCGGTCAGCTCAACGAGGACCAACTCGTGCGCATTGCCCAAGTCATCCAGTCGGAAGGCATCATCATCGAAGGTGACCTCCGCCGTGAAAAACAGGCGATCATGAAGCGCCTGACCTCGATCAATTCTTACCGTGGCATCCGCCATAAGCGTGGTCTGCCAGTGCGCGGCCAGCGCACCCGTACCAATGCCCGCACCCGCAAGGGCAAGCGCCGCACCGTCGGGGTCATCGCCAAGAAGAAGTAATCCCGACTAACTGTTTTTGCCACGCTCCAACCGATTTCCATAATGGCTGAGGAAGAAAATATTCAAGACGAGGTGGCCGCTGAGGCCGCCGCTCCGCAGGCGGAAGCCAAGCCCGCCGCCAAGGCGAAGGCCCCGAAGGCTGCCGCCGCCCCGAAGGCTGAGGCCCCCAAGGTCGCGGCTCCGGCCGAAGAAGTGGTCGCTCCCAAGAAGGACGAGAAGCGCGACATCTTCGCCGAACTCGCCGGCGAAGAGGAAAAGATCAAGATCCACAAGGCCAAGGGTAACAAGAACATCACCAAGGGCATTGTCCACGTTACGGCGACCTTCAACAACACGATTGTTAGCGTCACCGACCAGACCGGCAACTCGATCGGTTGGTCGAGCGCCGGCAAGATGGGCTTCCGCGGATCGCGCAAAAGCACCGCCTACGCCGCCCAGGTCGTTTCCCAGGATGCCTGCCGCCAAGCGATGGGCCACGGCCTGAAGGAAGCTGAAGTGCGCGTCAAGGGCCCCGGTTCAGGCCGCGAGTCGGCTGTCCGCGCCGTCCAAGGCATTGGTGTGGAAGTCACCGCGATCAAGGACGTCACCTCCATTCCGCACAACGGCTGCCGCCCGAAGAAGGCCCGCCGCGTATAACCACCACCGGAACAACTAACATTTAGCATCACATGGCACGTTACACCGGTCCCCGCGACAAGATCAGCCGTCGCTTTGGCGTCGCACTTTTTGGTCCCTCCAAGGCGCTTGAGCGCCGCAACTTCCCACCTGGCCAGCACGGCGTGCGCGCCGGTCGGCGCAAGAAGTCGGATTACTCG
>JBILQA010000093.1:0-8690 GCA_044373535.1 Akkermansiaceae bacterium
CTCCGGAGCGGTGGTTTCCGGCGACCGGGTGCTTGCGCTGGGCGCGCTGGCCCTCAAGGCGCGCGGCGAGCTCGCGGGCGACGCAATGGTCTGCACCCTGATGAGCAACCTGGGCCTGCATGAGGCAATGGCCGCGGCAGGCATCAAGGTGGTCACCACCGGCGTGGGTGACCGCCTGGTCATTGAGGCTCTGCGCGCTCAAGGGCTGAGCTTTGGCGGCGAGAACTCCGGCCACTTGATCTTCGCCGCACACGCCACCACCGGCGACGGCATCCTCAGCGCCCTGCAAATCCTGCGCATGATGCAGGAGCGCGGCGCCACTCTCGCCGAGCTCGCCTCGTGCATGCGCGAGTACCCCCAGGAGCTCCTCAGCCTCCCGGTCGCCTCCAAGCCGCCGCTCGCGTCGCTGCCAAGCGTGCAGGCCACCAGCGCCGCGGCCGATGCCGCCTTCGGCACCCTTGGCCGGCATAACATCCGCTATTCCGGCACCGAGGCGAAAATCCGCATCCTCATCGAGCACCGCGACGCCGCAATCGTCAGCAAGTGGGCGCAGAGCTTTACGCAGGCCGTCCAACAGGATATCGGTATTCCCCACTAGGCCCGCCCACCATGCCCGTCTTCCAACAGCGCAGCATCACCGACTTCCCTATCGGCGGCGTAGCGCTGCGCCAACACCACGCCAAACTGGCCCCGCGCGGAATCGCGGCGCACCCGCACGCGTGGTTGACCCTGAAAGATTTGCAACTCCTCGAGGGCGGCCCCGCCGACACCCTCACCGACCCCGCAGGCGAACCGCTGGCGTGGCGCGGCGACGCCCCGTCAAGCAACCAGGTGAGCGCCAGCGACTCCTTCATCATCGCCCACCCGTGGGATCTGTTGCGCGCCAACGAGGAGTTTTTGTCCCACCTAGCCGAATCCAACATCACGGGCAGCGTCCATCCCTTGGCCGTCGTCGAGGGCAACCTGGTCCTCGGCACAGGGTCGCGCATCCTCCCGGGGGTCTTCATCGAGGGCAACGTGGTCATCGGCGCAAACTGCAAGATCGGTCCTAACTGCTATATCCGCGGCGCCACCGCCATTGGCGACCGCTGCCATGTTGGCCAGTCCGTCGAGATCAAGAACTCCATCCTGCTCGACGCCACCCACGTGGGCCACCTGAGCTACGTTGGCGACTCGGTACTTGGCGCGGGCGTGAACTTTGGCGCCGGCACGATGACCTCAAACCTGCGCCACGACGGCGCCAACCACCGCGCCATGGCCGCCGGCGCGCTTGTCGACACCGGTCGGCGCAAACTCGGCTGCATCGCCGGCGACGGCGTGCACACCGGTATCAACACCTCCATCTACCCCGGGCGCCAGCTCGCGCCCGGCTCCTCCACCCTGCCCGGCGAGGTCGTCCGGGCCGACATCACTCAGCGTCCCTAACTCTCGTTCCATTCCTCTAACATCATGTGCGGCATCGTCGGATACATCGGAAAATCAAATGCAACCCGCGTCCTCCTCAGTGGCCTGAGGCGCCTCGAGTACCGCGGGTATGACTCGGCGGGCGTAGCCGTCATGCAAAACCACAAGGTTATTGTCGGCAAGGCAACCGGCAAGGTCGCAGCGCTGAGCGAGCGCCTGCGCACGGACTGGTCCGAGGAGCTCTTTGACTCGAGCGCGTGCGGAATCGCCCATACCCGCTGGGCGACCCATGGCGCGCCCACCGAGACCAACGCCCACCCGCACCTCGACCAGTCGGGCAACATCGCCCTAGTCCACAACGGCATCATCGAGAACTACCGCCAGCTCAAGAACGCGCTCGAGGCGCGCGGCCACGTTTTCCATTCCGACACGGACTCCGAGGTGTTAGCCCACCTGATCGGGGACGCCGATGGCGACGACCTCTTCAGCTCCGTCTCGCAGGCGCTAACACTCGTACACGGCACCTTCGGCATCGCCGTCATCTCGGCCCTTGAGCCGGACACCATCATTGTCGCGCGCCGCGGCAGCCCGATTGTCATCGGCATTGGCGAGGGGGAAACCATCGTCGCCAGCGACGCGTCCGCCATCGTGTCCTACACCCAGCGGGTCATCTATCTGGACGACAACGACATCGCCATCGTCAAGGCGGACTCCGTGGAAATCCGCGACCTGCACAACATCCGCGTCGACCGCGACGTGGCGGAAATCGCCATGGACACCGCCGCGGCCGAGAAGGGCGGGTTTGAGCACTTCATGCTCAAAGAGATCCACGACCAGCCGGAGGCCCTGCGCAACGCCATCCGCGGCCGCCTCGACCATGAGATCGGCTCCGCGGTGCTCAGCGGCATGAACACAAGCCCGCGCGACCTCGCCGAGATTGGCCGCGTCGTCATCGTCGGCTGCGGCACTTCGCTGCACGCCGGTCTCGTGGGCGAATACGCCTTCGAGGATCTCGCCAACATCCACGCCGAAGTCGAGCAGGCCGCCGAGTTCCGCTACCGCAATCCGATCATCGGCCGCTGCGACCTCGTGCTGGCCATCTCCCAGTCGGGCGAGACGGCTGACACCCTCGCCGCGGTGCGCGAGGCCAACCAGAAGGGCGCCTTTGTCATGGGCCTGTGCAATGTGGTCGGCTCGACCATCGCGCGCGAAACTGGCCGCGGCGTCTATCTGCATGCCGGCCCGGAGATCTCCGTCGCCTCCACCAAAGCCTTCACCTGCCAGGTCGCCGTGCTGCTCATGATCGCCCTGAAGCTTGCACGCAGCCGCCGCCTGTCTCGCGAGGAGGGCGGCGCGCTCGCCGCGGCCATCGAGGGCACCCCAGAACTCGTCGCCCAGGTCGTGGCTAACAGCGATGCGATCGCCCGGGTGGCCGCCAAGTATGTCGAGGCCGAGCATGCCTTCTTCATTGGCCGCGGCTACATGTATCCGGTCGCTCTTGAAGGCGCCCTCAAGCTGAAGGAAATCTCCTACATCCACGCCGAGGGCTACCACGCCGCGGAGCTTAAGCACGGCCCGATTGCCCTGCTCGAGCAAGGCACCCCGGTCATTGCCCTGCTCAACGACGTGGCCGGCAAGGACAAGACCATCAGCAACGTGGAAGAATGCAAGGCCCGCGGCGCGCGCATCCTTGGCATCATCACCGAGGGCGATGACGAGGCCGCCGCCTGCGTCCATGACCTCATCACCGTGCCCCGCTCGCATCCGCTCGTGGCCACCATCACCACGACCGTCGCACTGCAACTCTTCGCCTATCATGTCGCGCGCCTTCGCGGCTGCGAGATCGACCAGCCACGCAACCTAGCAAAAAGCGTCACCGTCGAATAGCCTGCCGCCATGTTAGTCATCCTCGCGGCTCTGCGGCGGCGCCAACTCGCCGCGCTCAACCCGCTCCTCGGGCGTGTCGCGCCATAGAAAAACCGCCTTGAGCACCTCCTTCAACGAGCTGCTCGGGCGGTGCATCTCGCGCTGGATCTCGAGCATCTCGGCGGCCCTCGCCGCGGCGTCCACGTCGGCTGTCTGGCCCTCGAGCCGGTCAAACTCCGGATCAGCGGCGATCTGGTCAAGCAGCGCGCCGGCGTGGCCCTCGACCTCGGCGATGTGGCGGCGCATCAGCCGGCTGTAGCGCACCAACTCGCGCACGTCCGCGCTGGATGTGGCGCCGCTCTCCAGCCCCGCCTCAACGCGCCGCTCCAACTCACGGATGCGCGCCGCTATGTCACCCCAGCGCTCTTCCAAATCGGCCCGCAGGTCCTGATAGGGATTTGTTGGCATATCTTTCATGTTAGAAGATAGGGCGGTCTGCGCGAGATGCAAGCGGACGGGCAAAATCTGCGACCACGGGATTTCGCATCGCCAAGGTGGTGGGCAGGCCCCATCGTTGGAGCCGGGCAGGGGCCTGGGCCATCTTCCTAACCTCCTTAAAACCATGAAGTCTGCGGATCCTGAAAGTCAGTGGCGAGCTCTCGCCGCACGAGTGGCGCGGGGAATCAACCTTGGGTGGTGGGCGGAGAAGTTTTCCGCGCCGGTGCTGCTGGCCGGGATGCTCGGCGGGTGTGCGGCGCTGTGGCTGCGCCACGAGGCGTCGCCACAGGCCAGCCAGCTTGGCGCCGGAGCAGGCGCGCTAGTGGTGCTTGCCGCGCTGATTGGCTGGCTGCGCGCGCGTGGGCATTTTGAATCACGCGCTTCCGCGCTGGTGCGCCTCGAGGCCGCCATGCATTTGCGCAACGCCCTGTCGGCCGCCGCCGCAGGGGTCTGCCCGTGGCCAGCGGCCCCGGCACGCGCCAATGCCGGACTCACCTGGCGCTGGCCGCGCCTTTTGGCGCCACCGGCGGCCGCACTGGCTTTGTTAGCCGCCGGGGTCTTCCTGCCGGTCTCGCGCGGCGGCAACTTGCCCGTCGGCCCGCCGCCCGAGCCTCAGGCATGGCGCCAAATCGAGGCTGACCTGACCCAGCTCGACGAGGACAAAACCGTCGATCCTGCCTATCTCGAGGAGCTCAGCAAAAAGCTTGAGGACCTGCGCGCGCGTCAGCCTGAAGAATGGTTTAGCCATTCCTCGCTGGAGGCGACCGATCAGCTCAAACAAAGCCACCAGGCCGAGGCCAACCGGCTGGAAGCCGAGATGCAGCGCGGCGAACGCGCCCTCAATGCCCTCCAGAACCAAGCCAAGGCGATGCCCGAGGCCGAACGCGCCCGCCTCCTCAGCGAATTCGACCAAGCCCTCGAGGGCATGCGCGAGGGCGCCATGCAGCCTAACAAGGACCTCCTCAACCAGCTCGCCAACCTCGATCCCTCCGCTCTGCCGCAGCTCGACCAGGCGCAACTCAACCAGCTGCGCGAAAACATGCGCAAGGCTGCCGGCGAACTCAGCAAAGCCGGCGGCGAAAAACCCAACCCCAACGGCGAGCCCGGCGGCGATCCCAGCGAGGACTTCAATGACGAGCTGCTCTCAGGCGAGGGCCAGGGCGACGGTCAGGGCCAGGGCAACAATCCAGGCCAGGGCGACGGTCAGGGCCAGGGCAACAATCCAGGCCAAGGCGGCACTGGCAAGGGACCGGGCACCTCGCCCAACCTGCTTGGCACCAACAGCGCCGACTTTGCCGCCGGCGATGCCCAGGCACTGCAAAACAAGGACCTTAGCCGCACCCTCCCCGGCGACCTGCTTGAGCTCCAAGACTCCAAACACGACGTCGATGAGAGCGCCGCCGGCCCGCGCAGCGGCGGATCCATCTCGGGCTCCGGCGCCGGCGGCGACGAAATCTGGAAGGAGCCACTCGATCCCGATGAGCAAAACGCCGTCGGGCGCTTCTTCCGCTAGGTCCGCCGCGACCCGCACGTTTATCCCGTCCTCACCGCGGCTTCCCGCATTCTTCATCCATCGGTGCTTCCACCATCTAACAACCCCGCCTAACCTCAGCCCTTTATGCAACACGCCACAGAAACCGAAGTCACCGCCGCAGGCCAGCATGTGCGCTCGCTCACCAAGGCGCTCAACGGCGTGCTCTTCGGCCAAGAGTCGCTCATTGATCAGGTCGTCATCGGCATCCTGGCCCGCGGCCACATTCTGCTAGAGGGCCTGCCGGGCCTGGGCAAAACCGAGTTGGTCAAGGGCCTCTCGCGGTCGCTGCAACTGGAGAGCAAGCGCGTTCAGTTCACCCCCGACCTGCTGCCCGGC
This sequence comes from Akkermansiaceae bacterium, assembly GCA_044373535.1. Taxonomy (GTDB): domain Bacteria; phylum Verrucomicrobiota; class Verrucomicrobiia; order Verrucomicrobiales; family Akkermansiaceae; genus JBILQA01. Next base: position 5,639 of record JBILQA010000093.1, read on the forward strand.
GACATCACCGGCAACCCCGTGCTGCAGGAAGTCGATGGTCGCCGCGAGTTCGTTTTCCAACCCGGACCCTTGTTTGCCAATATCGTCCTGGCTGACGAAATCAACCGCGCCTCGCCCAAGACCCAGTCTGCGCTGCTGGAGGCGATGCAGGAGCGCCGGGTCACGGTGTTGGGCAAGACCCACGATCTGCCGCGGCCGTTTTTTGTCTTGGCGACGCAGAACCCCATCGAGCTGGAGGGGACCTATCCGTTACCCGAGGCCCAGCTGGACCGCTTCCTGTTCAAGCTCGAAGTGACGCGCAACAGCGTCGAGACCCTCGAGCGCATCGTCAACCACCGCGAGCTCGGCACCGATCCGGAAGTCCATCCGATCATGGACCAACCCGCGCTGGAAAGCCTGCTTGATCTGGTGCGCCGCATCTATCTGCCAGAGGTGGTGGCCAACTACATCGCGCGGGTGGTGGACGCCACCCATCCGGGCCAGTCGGCCGCCTCGCGCGGCATCCGCTATGGCGCCAGCCCGCGCGCGGCCCTCTCGCTGGCTTCCGCGGCCAAGGCCCGGGCCCTCATGCACGAGCGTACCCATGCGAGCTTCGAGGACGTCAAGGCCGTCGCCCCAGCGGTGCTGCGCCACCGCATCGTGCTTGAGTACAATGCGCGCATCGAGGGCCTCGGCACCGCTGAAATCCTCACCGCGCTGCTTGACGCCGTGCCGTTCCAAGCCGTCAACACTCCTCGCACACTCAAGGCGGCGGAAGCCTGAGCAACCGCAGGCACAGTCCAAACCCCTCTCCTAACCATTGTTATGCGCCGTTACCTCCTCGTTGCCCTGCTGGCCCTCTCATGGATCCCCCAGGCTAGCGCCCAAAAATTGTTAGTACGCGAGGTCTACGACGTGAAGACCAAGACCCAGATTGAGGTGAAAAGCCTGTTTGGGATCTTGCCGCAGCATGGCTACGTGCCGATCCGCGCGACCATCCACAACGGCACCAAGGAGGCGCGCACCTGGCGCTTCGAGTTCGAAGGCAAGGCGCAAGCGGGTTGGCGCGGCGAAGGCACCACGATGAGCTCCTCGTTCAGCGTCACCGTGGAGGCCGGCGGCGGCGGGTTCTATGACTTCAGCGTGCCGATGCCCGCCTGCTTGAAGAGCACCTCCTATGGCAACGACGTGCAGCTTGACTGTTCGGTTTCCGCCACCGGCCTGCCAATGGTTAGCGGCAATTTCAGCGACGGGGTGCCCGAGGCAGCGCAGGTGCTGCTCAGCGAGCAGCTCCACATCGCTAACGGGTCCGCGTTAGACAGCAGGATGAGCTCGTCGCGCGGCTCTGGCAGTGCGTTTGGCGGGGCGTTCCGCGCCGCCGAGCTGCCCCATGATTGGCGCGCGTTTCTTGGCTACGATGTGATGATGGCCACCGAGGACGAGTGGCTCAGCATCGACCCGGGCGCGCGCAACGCGATTTTGGCATGGAACCGCATGGGCGGCCAAATTCTCATCTACTCGCCGCGCAGCGACACGGATCTGGGGAGCCTGCGCTTCGGCGATGAAGGTCGTGGCTTGCGTGAGCTGGTCCGCTCGCAGGGCAAGGTCAGCATCAAGACCATCACCCCTGACAACAACCTCGACGCGGCAGGCACCGTAGCCGCCATCAGCAGCGTGCCGGCAAAGATCAAGGCCCTGCGCGAGGACTACAACTCATCGTGGCCGCTGCAGAAACTCTTCGGCAAACAGGGCTTCCGTTACGGCATCTTCATCGCCGTGCTCCTGCTTTTCGGCATCCTCGTCGGCCCCGTGAATCTGTTTGTCTTCGCCAAGTCCGGCCAGCGTCACCGGATGTTTTTCACCACGCCACTCATCTCCCTTGGGGCCAGCCTGCTGCTGGTGCTGCTCATCATCTGGCAGGATGGCTTCGGCGGGCGCGGCATGCGCTTTGTCCACATGGAGGTGCGCCCGGACGCGAGCGAAAACCTCGCCTACATCCAACAAGAACAATTCGTCCGCACCGGCGTGCTGCTCTCCAGCAAGCACTCGCTGCCCGAGGCAGGCTTCGTCACCGGTGTCCCGCTTGATCCATCCTCGCCCTGGGCCCGCCTAACCAACGACTACGAGAGCCGCGGCGGCCGCTACACCATCGAACAGGATGGCGCCGGGCTCAAGGCCTCCGGCGACTGGTACCAAAGCCGCTCCGAGCACGGCTACCTGCTCACCGGCCTGCGCCCAACCCGCGGGCGCATTGAGATGGCTACCGCCAGCAGCCCGCCAAAGCTCACCTCCTCGTTTGACTTCCCCATCTCCGTGCTGGTCTTCCGCGATCGCGATGGCGCCTGCTGGCGCGCCGAGAACCTCACCCAGGGCAAGCCCACCACCTGCGTCGCCATCGCAGAGAGCGTCTTCCAAGCGCTTGTCGCCGAATCCACCTCGCCAGCCTCCGCCTCCGCCGCCAAGTCCATCAAGCAACTCGCTTGGCGCCAAAACCACTACCTGGCAAAATCCAGCGGCGCGCCCGCGCTCGAAAGCTACGACGGCATCAACTGGGTCAAGACACTAACTGTCATCACCGGCCCCCTCCAGGCGCCTTGAGCCACAGCCTCCCTTTTTTCTCTCCCTTTCCCTATGAGCACCAGCGCCATCCTCGTTAACAACCTGTACCGCTACTTTGGCCCGCTGCAGGCGGTCAATGGCGTCTCCTTTGAGGTGCCACACGGGTCCGTGTGCGGCTTTGTCGGCGCTAACGGCGCGGGCAAAACCACCACCATGCGCATCCTTGCCACCCTCGACTACCCGACCATGGGCACCGCCGAGGTCTGCGGCATCAACGTCGTTAATCACCCCGCCAAGGTCCGCTCGCTCATCGGTTGGATGCCCGACCACTTTGGCAACTACGAGCACATGACCGTGCTCGAGTACCTCGACTTCTATGCCCGCGCCCTTGGCTACACCGGCAAGCAGCGCCAAATGCGCATCCAGGAGGTCATGGAGTTCGCCGACCTCATCCCGCTGGCCGACCGCTTCTCTAACAAGCTCTCCAAGGGCATGACCCAGCGCCTCTGCCTGG
>JBILQA010000403.1:0-2543 GCA_044373535.1 Akkermansiaceae bacterium
GCCCGGACGCGGCAGATTCTCGGCGCGGCAGCCAAGCAGGCCACCGAGGAGGATTGGCACACCGAATATCTGGATCTGATCCTCGCTATCAAGGTGGTCGCTTCCCTCGATGAGGCCGTCGCCCACATCAACGAGTATGGCTCACATCATACGGATGCCATTGTGACTGCGGATGAAATTGCAGCTGAACGATTCATGCGCGAGGTCGACTCAGCGTGCGTGTTCCACAATGTCTCGACGCGTTTCGCCGACGGGGAGGAGTTCGGCTTTGGCGCGGAAATCGGAATTTCCACCGACAAGTTGCACGCCCGCGGCCCGATGGCGCTGCGCGAGCTCACCTCGTACCAGTACCGCGTGCGCGGCGCGGGCCAGACGAAGGGACGCTAAGGGGCTACTCCGGAGTGGGTTCCGCTGGGGGTGCAACCGGTGCCGGATCCTTGCTTGCCTCGCTGACTGGCTTTGCGCTTGGGGCAAAGATTTTTTCCACCAATGTTTCTCCGCGCAGTTGGTAGTGGCGCAGATTGGCGCCCACGAACAAAGCGACCAGGGCAATGGCGGCCAAACCGACCAGGGCCGTTGGGTTTGTTTTAACCGTTTCAGTATGAGTCGGGGCTGGTCGGCGGCGCTTTTTCCGGGCGGGCTCTTGCGCCTCGTCAGGATCATCGGCCCCGCTCATGACGGACTCGTCTTCAGGAATGGAGGGCAACTTCGGCAGCCTCGGAGTTTCCGCGTCAATGGCGGCGGACTCCTCCGCGGTGAGCTCGAAATTCAGTTGGACGTCGCCCAGGCGAATCCGGCCGGTCTCGGCGAGGTCAACTCGAGTCACCCGGCTGTCATTGAGCTTGAGCCCGTTGGTTGAGCCAAGATCGCGCAGGACGTAGCCGCTGGGAGTGCGGTCAATCTCGGCGTGGTGCTGGGAGATCGACGGGCACTCAATGACGATGTCGTTGTCAATGGCGCGGCCAAGGCGGATTTTCTGCCGCTCAGCGGAAAATCGATACGGTTGCGGAATGACCCCGGGAACGGAGATGGTGACTCGCGGCATAGCGCGATCCTGAAAGGATTGGCCCAAAATGCCAAATTCGAAATTGGATGATTTTGCGCCCGATTGCGCGGCGGATGACATTGTTCTTCTCGCCCGGCGCCTCGCGCTTCTATCTTTCCGCATGAACGGCACGTCCGCGGCGCAGCAGGCGCTTAAGGAGCATTTTGGCTTCGATCGCTTCCTTGATGGTCAGGAAGAGGTCGTCAGCGAAATTCTCTCCGGCCGTGATGGCTTGGTGGTGATGCCAACCGGTGGCGGCAAGTCATTGTGCTATCAGCTTCCCGCTCTTTGCCTGGAAGGCGTGACCTTGGTCGTCAGTCCGCTCATTGCCCTGATGAAGGATCAGGTGGACGCCTTGGTTGCCCGTGGCATGGCAGCCACCATGATCAATTCCACCCTGAGCTGGCCGGAGCAAAAGGAGCGCCTCGATGCCATGCGCGCAGGCCGTTACAAGCTGGTTTATGTTTCTCCCGAACGGTTCCGCGCGGAAAGCTTCATGGAGGTGCTGCGCGAGGTCAGAATCAGCTTGGTCGCCATCGATGAGGCCCACTGCCTAAGCCAGTGGGGGCATGACTTCCGGCCCGACTACATGCGCTTGGGAAAAGTCCTCAAGGCGCTTGGCCAGCCGCAGTGCGTGGCACTCACCGCCACAGCCACGCCGGTGGTGCGGGCCGACATTCTCACGGTTCTGGATCTGCGCGAGGCGTTTGACATCGTCAGCGGCTTTGCCCGCCCAAATCTCTCCCTGACAATCACCGCCGTCGACAAGCAGACCCAGAAATACGCCCGCCTCAAACAGATCGTCCGCGATCACCGGACCGGCATCATCTACTGCTCAACCCGCAAGCGCGTCGAGGAGGTGGCCGAAACGCTCCACGACTGGGGCATGAACATCGTCGCCTATCATGGCGGAATGAATGACGCGGAGCGGGAGCGGGCGCAGAATGTGTTTATCCGCAAGGAGGCGGACGTGGCCGTGGCGACCAATGCCTTTGGCATGGGGATCGACCGGTCGGATGTTCGCTTTGTCATCCACTTCGAGATCCCCGGCAGTGTTGAAGCCTACTATCAAGAGGCTGGCCGCGCCGGGCGCGATGGCGAAAGCGCCGCCTGTGAGCTGTTTTTCAACTACGCCGACACCCGGACCCAGGAGTTTTTCATCGATGGGGCCAACCCCGGGGTTCCCGCGATCCGCGACCTCTATCAGTATCTCCTGAGCGCCGCCAATTCCAGCCATGAGGTCCACCGGACGCTTGAGGAGATGGCCGAGGGGGTGGGCCTGCGCAACAGCATGGCCATCGGCAGCGCTCTTGCGGTGCTCGGCCGGGCCGGAATGATTGAGCGCTTCGATGTGGCCGGCCAACGCGGCAAGGGCACCCGCCTCAAGCGCCCCGAAGTGAGCGCACGCGACCTGCAGATTGATCAGAAGGCTATCGAGGAAAAGGAGCAGCGTGATCGCGACAAGCTCAAGTCGATGGTCGAGCTGTGCTACGCCCGG
>JBILQA010000404.1:0-2534 GCA_044373535.1 Akkermansiaceae bacterium
CCTGCAGGATAAAAGGCCGGAAAAGCGCGCTTCCCTGATCAAGGACCTGCTCGCACGCGAAAGCTACGTTTCGACCTTCTACAATTTCTGGGCTGACATTTTGCGCTACAAGTCACGCACCAACAACACGGCAAGCGTGGTGGAGGCGGCCTACGGGAAATTCATCAAGGACTCGCTGAGGAGCAACAAGCGGTATGACGAGTTCACCCGCGAATTACTCTCGGCGAGGGGTTTCGCCTGGGACAACGGGGCGATTGGCTACTACCTGCGGGACCCCGGAATGCCATTGGAGAACATGGCGATCACCGCGCGGGTGTTCATTGGTACGCGCATCGAGTGCGCGCAGTGCCACAATCATCCCTTTGAGGACTGGAAGCAAACGCAGTTCTACAGCCTGGCGGCCTTCACCCATTCGTATGCGGATCCGTCATCGGTGCTGCGTAACTTCCGCGGTGAGATGACCCGCCGCAGCGACGAAATCGAAAAGCAATTCCAAGCTGAAAAAAAGGCCTCCAGCGACAAGGGCGCCGAGGCGCTCGAGCAGAAAAATGCCCGCATCGCCGCCCTGGACAACCGCGGCCTCAGCAACGTGGTGAAGAACTGTGTCGGCCAGTTGTTTAGCCCGATCGAGTTGGCGCGCGACGCGAAGAAGCTCCTGAGGCTCCCGAAGGACTTCAAGGAGGAGGATGGCAAGCCCGGCGACGTGATGAAACCGGCGACGATCATGGGGGAGTCCGCCGAAGTGGCTCCGGGCGAGGATTCGGCCGCTGTGTTTGCCCGCTGGCTTGCCTCGCCGAACAACCCTCCGTTTACCCGTGTGGTGGTCAACCGCTTGTGGGGCAAGCTCTTCGGTGCGCCGGTGATTGACGGTTTCGACGATCTCAAGGAGGACAGCGTGCCGATGGTGCCGGAGTTGGAGCGCGCGCTGGAAACCCTGATGGTCGACTCTGGCTATGACCTTAAGACCTTTATTGCCGTGTTGGTGAATACCAAGGCCTACCAGTCTGCGGTCAGCCGTGAGGAATTTGTGCGCGGCAAGGTGACCCACTTTCAGGGGCCCTTCCTGCGCCGCATGAGCGCCGAGCAGATCTGGGACTCCTTGGTGGCGCTCGCCAGCCACGAGCCGGACGCGATCAACCAGAAGAAGGCTGAACTTGAGGAGCGGCGCATCAATATTTCCAAGATGGCTGCCGATGCCTACATGGCCTTTGACGGTCAGGAGATGGTGACGATCGCGCAGAAGCGTCTGGCGGAGGATGCGGAGCTGACTCGGCGCGCGTTGGAGATCAAGACGGCGATGGTGGAGGCCAAGGCGGCGAAGAACGAGGCGCTCGTCAAAGAGTTGAGCCAGGAGGAGGGAAAGATCGCGCGGGAAAGCGGGCAGCGCTCGGTGGATCAACTGATTCTGCCGATGCTCAACAACTTGGCGCGCGTCAAGGGGGCCACCCTCGGCGTGGATTCCGAGTACAAGCCAAGCGGCAATCCGCGGCTCGTCCAGCCTGAGGCATGGGGTGGCTTCCACCTCGCCGGCTACGGACCGCCGCCCAAATCCAAGGCCGAGGTAGAGGCGGCCGCCGAGGCGGAAAAATCCGCCGCCATCGCGATGGCCGAGCGCCTTGGCATCCCGGAAAATGCCCGCGAGGCATTCACCAAGTCCTTGAGCAAAAGCCGCGCCGACTGGGTCCGTGCATCCGAGTTGGAGAGCCCCGCGCCCCGCGGCCACTTCCTGCGCCTCATGGGCCAGAGCGACCGCGAGTTTGTTGAGAACGCCAGCACTGCCGCCGCCATTCCCCAGGCGCTTGTCCTGATGAACAGCGAACTGATATCCACCAAAGGCCTGCTTGCGCCGTACACGCCCTTGATGCTGTCCATCAACGCCTCAACCACCGCTGAGGGGCAGGTCGACGCCGCCTATCTAGCCCTCTTCGCGCGCAAGCCGACGCCCGCTGAACGTGCCATCTGGTCGCAGGCCGCCGACAAGGGCCTGCGCAGCATCGACGACCTCCTCTACGCCCTGCTCAACACCAAGCAGTTCATCTTTATCCAGTAGCCGCGCAGCGGGAAAAACATCCCAGATCAAGCCGTCCATGGCGACCTTGCCGCCTGTCGCGCGCCCCAGTTCTTCGCGACAAAAACCCCGATCGCGGCCGTCAGCAGCCCACCAAAAAGGTCGACGACGTAATGCTGCTTGGTGGTCAGGATCGAAAGCGCAAACGGGATGAAGACAAGCCAGATGACCCACCGCCAGCGGGGGAATTGCTGCCCCAGCGCCCAGCAGCCGATTGCCGGCGCGGTGATATGCGCGGACGGGAAGCAATTCGCGGGCGTGTCCACGGCGATGAGGAATTGATACCACGCGTGATAGAAATCCGTCCCGGCCTCCGCCAGCGGCCGCGGATAGGTTGTTGGCCACAGCAGGAAGACGAGGTTATTGAGGGCCACCGCGAGTACCGTCGCCCGCAGCGCCACCGAGAACTGCCGGCGGTCATGCACAAAGGCCGTAAGGTACATTCCGCCAATCAGGATAAAGTATG
>JBILQA010000094.1:0-8639 GCA_044373535.1 Akkermansiaceae bacterium
GCACGGCTTGCCTTCCTCTTTGATGGTTTTGGCGATGCGGCGGTCCATGGCGCTCACTCCTTCGGCCGAGTCAATGACGAGCAGGCACAGGTCGGCGCGGCGGATCGACTTGGTCGTGCGCATCGCGGAGAAGACCTCCACGGAGGTGTCCATCTTCGAGCGCTGGCGCAGGCCGGCCGTGTCGATAAGGGTGAACTTCTCGCCCTCAAAGGTGTAGGGGACGTCCAGGGCATCCCGGGTGGTGCCCGCCGTGGCAGAAACAATCGTCCGCTCGCTGCCAAAGATCGCGTTGACCAAGGACGACTTGCCGACGTTGGGCTTGCCGACAATCGCCAGCTTCAGGCCGGTGCCGGCGACTTCCTCGGCGATGGCGCCTTCCTCCTCAGCGAGGGGCGCGAGAACCGCGTCCATTTTCTCGGCCAGGATGTTGAATCCCAAGCCGTGTTCGGCGGATATCGGCAGCCCGGCACCAAACCCGAGGGTGGCGAAGTCGCCGATCATGGCGTTGAACTTGTCGGTGTCCGCCTTGTTGATGAGCAGCAGGATGGGCGTCTTGTTCTTGCTCTTGCGCATCTTCGCGGCCAGCGACTGGTCGATGGGGGTGATCCCGTCGCGCGCATCGACCACAAACAAGATGAGGTCGGCGGTTTCCATGGCGATATCCGCCTCCATGGTCACCTGTGCTAGGAAGCCATCGTCAAGCGAGGCGCCGATGCCGCCGGTGTCGACCACCGTGCAGGCCCGCTCGGTGAGCGCACAGGGCGCGGCAATCCGGTCGCGCGTTACGCCCGGTTGATCCAGAACGATGGCAATTCGGCGCCCGGCGAGGCGATTGAAGATGGCGGACTTCCCGACGTTCGGGCGTCCTACGATGGCAACTGTGGGCATGGCGGCAAGGTGCCCGCAGTCCGCACCGGGGGCAAGCGCCGACTTGCAACGCCGTGGATGCGGGTTTTTCAGCGCTAAGGCGCTAAGGCCGCTAAGAGTGGCTTGGGCGCCGGAGTGGGGATTTGGCATCAAACCCGGCTCCCTTTGTGCGCTTCCCACCTTTGCGGTGAAAAATCTTCCCGCCTTAAGCCGCGGATTGGGGGTCGCGCAGGAGGTGGATGCCGCGGCGGATGTACTCGATCATCGACCAGACAGTGAAGAGGGAGGCAACCAGTGCCGGATAGACTGGTGAGAAGGGGACCACCTTGAGCATAACCCACCCGAGGGCGAACATTTGGAAAAAGGTGGAGTATTTCCCTGTCCAGTGGGGGCGGATGGCGACCTTGCGGTGGGCGCCTTGGAGGATGCGGATGCCGCAGAGGATGATGACGTCACGCAGGATCACCAGCGTCGCGAACCACCACGGGATGTGCCAGTCGCCGTCACCCCAACCGACCAGCCAGAGGGTGATGACGGCCGTGAGCATCAGCGACTTGTCGGCAATCGGGTCGAGAAACGCGCCAAGCTTTGAGCGTTGGTTGAAATGGCGTGCAATCCAGCCGTCGAGGCCGTCGGAGGCGGCGGCGGTGATGAACACGGCAAGCGCGGCCCAGCGCAGGGAGTCAACCGGCTGCCCTTGCGCAACGGTCTGACCGTAGGCAACCGCCAAGCCCGCGAAAACCGGCACCAGGGCAATCCTGGCGACGGTGATCTGGGTGGCGAGGGTCATGGCTGGAGCGTTCCACCAGTTGAGGCTGATGAGAAGTGTGAAAATCAGGGGCTTGGGGAGCGCATGGGAGCGGCGGAGGGTGCAAACTCTTGCGCGGAGGCCGGGGCGGGTGCACGTTTCCGGTGGTGAGTGAGAAGGACAAGTCGGAGCCGGATGATTTCCACAAGTCCCTGGAGGACTTGATGAGGCGCTTGGGGTCGACGGGTTTTGGGATGCCCGGCCGCGCGGTGCGGGTGGCTCCGGAGGAATCCGCGGGGGGGGGCGCGGGGGAGTCCGTGGCGGATGTTCGCCAGAGGATCTTTGATTTCAAGCTCCGGCCGCGTGACATCAAGGAGCACCTTGACCGCTTTGTCATCCGCCAGGACGAGGCGAAAAAGGCTTTGGCGATTGCCGTTTGCGACCACTACAACCACGCGAAGTACCTGCGTGCCGCGCGCGAGGATGAATCCATCGAACTGCAAAAGCAGAATGTCATCATCGTGGGGCCCACCGGCGTTGGGAAGACCTACCTGGTCAAGCACATCGCCGAGCTCATCGGGGTGCCTTTCGTCAAGGCGGACGCCACCAAGTTCAGCGAAACCGGCTACGTCGGCGGCGATGTTGACGACCTCGTCCGCGAGCTCGTCCAGAAGGCCGGTGGCGACATCGAACTCGCCGAGCATGGCATCATCTATATTGACGAAATCGACAAGCTGGCCAGCAGCGGCACGCCGATGGGCCGTGATGTCAGCGGCCGCGGCGTCCAGACAACCCTCCTGAAGCTCATGGAGGAGACCGAGGTGCCGCTGCGTAACCCGATGGATATCCGCGGGCAAATGCAGGCCATGATGGACCTGCAGCGCGGCTCGTCCGCCGCGGCGCGCAAGGAGTCGATCAACACCCGGCATATCCTCTTCATCGTCAGCGGCGCGTTTTCCGGCCTCGAGAAGGTCGTGCGCCGGCGCCTCCGCAGCGGCCAAATCGGCTTTGGCGCCGACCTCAGCGAGCAGCCGATGGACGAGGAGATGTTCCGCCATATCCGCACCCAGGACTTCATCGAGTTTGGTTTTGAGGCAGAGTTCATTGGCCGCCTGCCGGTGCGCGTGGTGTGCGAACGGCTCAGCGCCGCGGACTTTGAGGACATCCTGAATTTCTCCGAGGGCAGCCTGCTGCGCCAGTACGAGCGGGAGTTTGCCGCCTACGGGATCCGCGCGCGCTTTGACGCGCAGGCGATCCACAAGATCGCCCAGCAGGCGGAGGGCGAGGGGACCGGGGCGCGTGCGCTCATGACCGTCTGTGAGCGCCTGCTGCGCGACTTCAAGTTTGAGCTCCCGGGCACCGCGGTGAGCGAGCTGCTCATCGATGCGGAGCTTGTTGACCACACCGTCCGAACCCTCGAGCACTACCGCGAGCTCGGCCAGCGGGTGGATGTGGAAAAGGCCCGCAAGGAGGCCGACCTGTTTGCCGAGGACTTCCGCAAAGAGCATGGCGTTGAGGTCTTTATCACCGATGAGGCGCTCGCCGCGCTGGTCCATGAGGCCGCCACCGAGGGCCGCAGCGTCCTCCAGCTCTGTGAGCAACGTTTCCACGATTACCAGTTCGGCCTGAAGCTCATCCAAAAGAATACCCGTTGCGACCGCTTTGAGCTGCCGGTCGAGGCGGTGGCAAATCCAGACAAGTTCTTGAGTGACCTCGTCGTTCAGTCCTATCGTCGCGAAGCGCAAGGGCGCGCCTAACATGTCTGAGCCAGCCAAAGAAGGATCCACGCCGGGGCGCAAGCCTGTTGGGCGGGTGTGCGCGCCCGCGGGGCTCTTTGCGCTGCTGGCGGTTTTGTTGGCGATGGGTTTTGAGCGCGTGGGGCTGCTGGCCTCGTGCGGCGCGTGGGTGCGCGGCGGGTTCGCCGGCATGGGCCTTGCGGGGCTTGCCCCGGTGGGTTTGCCGCTTGTCTGGATCACCCTCGGGCTCAGCGGGTTTGGGCTTTCCGTGGCGGTCCTTGATTCGCCCCAACTGTGGCGCCGGGTGGTTCTCGGGTTGGCTGCAGGGGTTGTCACGGTGGCCTGGGCGCCGGTGCTCGCGACTCTTGGGTATGACCTTCCGGTGGTTCCCCTGCTCGTCGGGATGATCTGGGCGTGGTTTTGCTCGACGCTTTACGCCCAACAGCACCGGATGCCGTGTGACGCACCGCCGCCCGCCAAGCCTGCCATCATTGACCCTGCCACCTGATCCCCATGCCCAAGGCTGATTATCCTGAAGCGGTCCGCGGGCTTATCGGCGAGCTTAAGCGGCTGCCTGGCGTCGGTGCGCGCAGCGCCGAGCGCATCGCCGTCTGGATGCTGCGCCACCCGCGCGCTGAGCCGACCCACCTCGCCGCGGCGATCCTGCGCGCCAAGGAGCAAGTCCGTCCGTGCGCGCAATGCGGGTTCTTCGCCACCGACGAGGGATGCTCGATCTGCGACGACCGCTCGCGCGATGTCCACTCCCTCTGCGTCGTCGAGCAAGCCACCGACGTGCTGCCGCTGGAGCGTTCCGGCGCCTTCCGTGGGTTCTACCACTGCCTTGGCGGCAAGCTCTCGCCCTTGGACAACGTCAGCCCCGAGGATCTCCACATCCCCGCTCTGCTGCGCCGCATCGAGGCCCTTGGCGAGGTGGAAGTCATCCTTGCTCTCGGCGCCGATGTGGAAGGTGACGCCACCGCCCACTATCTCGCAGAGATCCTTCAGCGCCGCGGGTGCCACGTCTCGCGCATCGCCCAGGGGCTCCCCGCCGGCGGCGGACTCGAGTTCGCCGACGACCTCACCCTGCTGCGCGCCCTCCAAGGACGCCGGCGCCTTGAGTAGTGGCGTGCAAAATGCAGCCACCACCGGGGGATTTGCCTCGCCCGGCGGCCAAGGGAGGGCCGCAAAGAGGGGGCGGTGATTCTGTAATCCATTGATAATAAGGTGAATTTTCATTTTTTGGGCGGCCTAGCACCCTTCCTGCTCTAGCAGTCGCAGCGTGAGTGAGTTCCCCTTATCCCGACCTGTTCGCTGGCTGCTTGTTGCCATGGCGGCTTGGTGCTTGTCGGCCTGCAGTGAGCTGTCGGGGCGGCCGCATGCGCCAGACAGCCGCTATCAGGTCGATGCGCTGGATAACCCCTCGTCGACGACCACCGCGCAGACGCCGTATTCGGGCAGCGCGGCGCGCGGCACCGCCTCGGGCACGAGTGCGGAGGATCCCTTTGCCGGCACCGCCCAGCGCATCTCTGCGGGCGGTGCGGTTTATTAACCGATGGCGCGACATCGCCAAGCGGGCAGCCAGACGACGATCTTCAAAAATTCCCCTGAGTACTCTCCCCCCCAAAGTGCGCAAGCCGTGACAGCGGCCGGTCATCCTTCCCCCTGACCGGTCGCTGTCATTGCGGCTCACCGTTGGCCCACGGTTGATTGGCTCACGATTGATTATTTGCCAGATCGGCCTTTTCTCGGGGCGCGGGCTGGCTACATTGCCTGCGATGAGCAGTTGCCACGGCCCGCAGATGAAGATGGACGGCGCCTTGCACCAGCAGCGCAAGCCGGACTGGATCAAGGTCCGCCTACCAAACAACCCGGCGTTCTGGTCGACCAAGGCGCTCATCACGGACCTGAAACTCGTCACGGTGTGCGAGGAAGCGCAGTGCCCAAACCGTTGGGAGTGTTGGGGCCAGGGGACGGCGACGTTCATGATCGCGGGCGACAAGTGCACGCGGGCCTGCGGGTTTTGCGCAGTGAAGACGGCGCGGCCGGATGCGCTGGAGGCCGATGAGCCGGCGCGGGTGGCGGAGGCAACGCGGCGCATGAAGCTGCGCCACATTGTGATCACCGCCGTGGCGCGGGACGACCTCAAGGACGGCGGCGCGCAGCATTTCCAACAGACCATCGAGGCGGTCCGCGCGCTCAACCCAGGGATTGTCATCGAGGTGCTGGTGCCCGATTTCAACGACCGCGACTGGGCGCTGCAGCTCGTCATGGATGCCCGGCCGCATATCTTTAACCACAATTTGGAGACCGTCGAGCGGCTCACCCCGCTGGTGCGCAGCCGCGCGAAGTACGCCCGCAGCCTCGCGGTCCTGAAGAAGGCCAAGGCGATGGTGGCCGGCAAGGTGGCCACCAAGAGCGGCATCATGCTTGGCCTCGGCGAGCGCGAGGAGGAGATCCTGCGGGCGATGGATGACCTCTTGGCCCACGACGTCACTGTGTTGACCCTCGGCCAGTATCTGCGTCCAACCCCGCGGCACTTGCCGGTGGTGGAGTTCATCCACCCGGACAAGTTTGCGGAATACAAACAAGTGGCCTTGGACAAGGGGTTTCGCCACGTGGCCAGCGGCCCGCTCGTGCGCAGCTCCTACCATGCGGCGGATTTCCGCCCCGAGCTGGACATCCTCGAGGACGCCGACCGCCACGCCCGCCCGACTCCCGGCCTTGAGCTCGACCCGGAGTTTCTGCCGATCCCGGCCGCGCGGGAAAGCGTGATTCTCGAGTCGCTGAAATAGCCGGAGATTTTGCGTAGCGGGCTGCGCTGTAGCGAACTTTGGGAAAAGTTCGGCGGGGTGATCGACCTGCCGCCTGAGCGCCCGGACGCGAAAGGGACTTCCCGAGTTTCCCCAGCCGAAGCTCTCACGAGCTCCGCTACGTTAAGGTTCGACGGGCCGCGCAAGGTTGTTAGTTTCTGCGGGATGCGATTGCCGCCCCGGGTTTGGAGATTTTTGCACAGCCGGCGGGTGTGGTGGGCGGCGGCGGTGTCGCCGTTTGCGCTGGGGGTGATCGGGGCCGGGTATTACGGGGTGGTGAACTGGTGGAGTGAGCGGAAGCTGGTGGAGCAGCGCGAGTGGCTGGCGGCGACTGGATATGCGGTGACGCTGGAGGAGTATTATCCGGCCGCCGCGAATCCGGATGAGGACGTATTGCAGCACCCGGCGGTGGTTGCGGAGTTGGCAGCGGCGGAAAACCTGACGCGGGTGCATGCCGGCCCGTTGCGCAGTCGGTTGGCGGGGTTGGCCAGAAGCTTGCCGAAGGCCGATCCGGAGCTTGGCGAGCGAGAGGACGTGCGGGCGTGGTTTGATCCGCCACGGCATGCAACGGAGGCTGAGGCGGCTAGGGAGATTCTTGAGGCCTTGTCCGCGGAGCAGCAGCGGATGGCTGGCATAGTCGAAGCGCTGCAGCGGCCGCGGTGCGCATGGGAGCTGAAAGATATCGGCGGCTTAAACTCGGCAATCGAGCAGCAGAACGCAATGATCCGGATAAGTGGATTTGCCAGGGATCTTGCGGTTTTGCACCTTGCGGTCGGTGACTCAGAGGTCGCCGCGGCATTGCTGGAGGCAGAGTTGAAGCTTGTCGCGCATCTGTATCGTCATCCCAGTCTGTTTAGCTGTTTGTCGGCCCAGGTGGTTCTTGAGCGGTCGCAGTCGATTCTGCACGAGGGGGTCACCCGGCAGGCATGGTCTGAGGGGACGCTTGCGCGGCTTGATGCAGCGATAGCCGCCCTTGATCCGCAAGCGGCCTGCATCGCGAGTATGCGTGGGGAGATAGCGATGGATCTGGATGTGGATGCTATGCTGAGAGTGCTTCAGGCTGCTGATCTGCAGTTGCTTGAAGGCTGGGAGCTGGATGGCGAGGTCATCGTCAAACGGCTGCGCGAGACCTGGCTGGTGGTGCGGCCGGTTGGAACGTTGAAGCTCGAGCTTGTGGAAGTTCAGCAGCAGCTTGTCGCGGAGACCGTGGCGCGCGAGGGAGAGCCGCCAGGACGTTTCAGTCGCGCGGATTTTCTCGAGTTTGAGCGCAAGGAGGCCATGACGCGGGCGAGTTCGGTAATAGCTCCTTGGGGACTTTTACGCGCCGTGGCCAACGGTTCACTGGAATCTGAGAGTCTCGCCACCTTGTCGCGCAGCGGGATTGCATTGGAGCGCTATCGGCTCAAATTCCAGACTCACCCGAAAGGATTTGCCTCGCTGGTTCCGGAATTTCTCCCAGCTGTCCCGCTTGACCCATGCGACCTGCGCCCGCTGCGCTACCGGTTGTTGCCGGACGGCTCACCGCTGGTCTGGTCGGTTGACCTCGACGGTGCCAACAACGGCGGCATCCGGCCAAAACAACGCCGAAGCTTCCGCCGCGAGCCCGGCTACGACCGGATCTGGGGGACCCGCCCGCTGCCGGCGGCGCCTTAAGTGGCAATCCGGTAAACCCCGTCAATCCGGTCACTTTTCCTCGCTCCCGTCGTAGGCGCGGCTTTCAAAGCGCATGAGTTCAGCGATGAAGGTAAGTGGCACCGAGCCGGTGCCGCCGTTGCGGTTCTTGGCGATGACGATCTCTGCCTTGCCTTGCTCCTCCTCGCGGGCTTCCTCGCTGTCAGCATAGTAGGCCGAGCGGTAGAGCAGGCCGATAAGGTCGGCGTCCTGCTCGATGGATCCGGACTCGCGCAAGTCGGACATCCGGGGCGCGCCGCCGGTGCGGCTTTCCGGACCGCGGTTGAGCTGGGCCAGCACGATGACCGGCACGCTGAGCTCCTTGGCCAGCGCTTTGAGACCGGCGGAAATCTCGGCAATTTCGCGCTCGCGGCTGTTCTCGGCCTGCTTGGATTTTGAGCGCATCAACTGGAGGTAGTCGATGGCGATGAGCTGGATGTTCTCGTCCTTCTTCTTGCGCCGCGCCTTGGCGCGCAACTCGTTGATGGTGATCCCCGCGGTGTCGTCAATGAAGAGCTTGGCGCTGGCGATCTCATCGGCCGCGCGCTTGATGGCCTGCAGGTCGGTCTTGGACGGGTTGAAGCCTTTCTGGAGCTTCGAGAGCGCAAAGCGCGCCCGCGAAAACAACAAGCGCTGAACGATCTGGAACGAACTCATTTCGCACGAGAAGACCATCGTCGGCTTCTGCAGGTCCAGGCAGACGTGCTCGACAATGTTCATCACAAACGACGTTTTGCCCATCGATGGGCGCGCTGCGATGATGAACATTTCCCCGGGCTTCAGGCCGCTGGACATCCGGTCCAGGTC
>JBILQA010000405.1:0-2518 GCA_044373535.1 Akkermansiaceae bacterium
TCTTCTGCTGTTCGGCAAACGGCCGGTCCAGGCGCGTCCTGGATTGCACCCGGCGCATGCCGCTGAGCCAGATGTCGCGCCCCAACTCGCTGAGCGCCCGATTCATTGGCTCGATCTTCGTCAACACCCCGTAGCGGTCCATCCCGTCGCCGCCCTGCTCCCAGAGTTTGCCGTGCAGCGCCTCCATCCGCGCGGCTGTTAGCGCTGGCTGGTAGACCCTCACGTCCAAGCCGAACAGGCTGGTGAGCTCATCGGCGTACCGATAGGTCTCACCGAACAGATAGCCCGAATCGATGAAAACCACCGGGATGTCCGGCGCGTGCTCCTTGATGAGGTGCAGCATCACGGCAGCCTGCACGCCAAAGCTTGTGGTGGCCACCAAACGCGCGCCGTGGCGCGCATGCAGCAGGCGCAGCCGCTCGCCGGCGCGCAGCCCCTCGAGCTCAAGCGAAAGGTCCGCGGCCAGATCGCCGGCAGGCGCCGTGGCGGATGATGGATTGGTGCGCTCCATGATCATTTGCCGCCATCCCCCACTCCGGCAAGCTCCTCAGCCGCCACGTCGGCGTGAAACTCGCTGCCCGTCCTGGTTTCCTTCACAAATCCCGCGCGGATGACAAAATCCCCGAAGCGTTCGCCGTCCTCGCGCCCCTTCCCATAGGCCTCGATCAATGGTTCCAGTAGCGGCACGATCTCCTCGCCGGCAACCGCCGCACGGTAAAGCTTGTTGAGGCGCTCGCCGGCGTGCCCGCCGCCCAGGTAGACGTTGTACTTGTTGGGTGCGCGGCCAACAAATCCGATCTCCGCGATATAGGGGCGCGCGCATCCGTTAGGACAACCGGTCATGCGGATGGTGATCGCGTCATGGCGCAGGCCGCAGCGCTCCATGACGGCCTCCAGCTCGCCAACCAACTGCGGCAGGTAGCGCTCGCTCTCGGCGAGCGCCAGCCCGCAGGTCGGCAGCGCCACACAGGCAATCGAGCTGAGCCGCAGCGCGCTGCGCTCATGGCTCTCACGCAGCCCGTACTCGTCGAGCAGCGCCTCGATCTGCCCGCGCCGCTCGGGCGCGATGTTGGCGATCATGACGTTCTGGTTGGCTGTTAGCCTGAAGTCGCCTTGGTGGACCTTGGCGATTTCGCGCAGGCCGGTGCGCAGCGGATAGCTTGCGGTGTCGAGGATCCGTCCGCCCTCGATGAAAAGTGTCAGGTGGCTGTAGCCGCGCGCGTCCTCCACCCAGCCGTATCGGTCGCCGTTGTCCTCGAAGCGATAAGGGCGCACCGTCTCAAGTCCGAAGCCAAGGTACTTCTCAAGCTCCGCCTTGAACCATGCCACGCCGCGGTCCTCGATGGTGTACTTCAGCCGCGCGTGCTTGCGCTCGCGCCGGTCGCCAAAATCACGCTGCACCTTGACGACATTCTCCGCCACGGCGAGCACCTGCTCGGGGGTGCAGAAGCCAATCACGTCGGCAAGCCGAGGATAGGTCGCATCCGCTCCATGGGTCATGCCCATGCCTCCGCCCACCGCCACGTTGTAACCAACCAGCTCGCCAGCCTCGACAATCGCGATGAATGACAGGTCGTTGGCAAAAATGTCCACGTCGTTGCTCGGCGGCACCGCGATAGTGATCTTGAACTTCCGCGGCAGGTACGTCTTGCCGTAGATCGGCTCGATCTCCTCCTCAGAGGAATTGAGCTTCTCGCCGTCTAACCAAATCTCGTGGTAGGCACGGGTGCTTGGCGTCAGGTGGTCGCTGATCGCCTGGGCCGCCTGCAGCACCTCGGCGTGGACCGAGGAGAGGTGCGGGTTGGGATTGCACATCACGTTGCGGTTCACGTCGCCGCACGCGGCAATCGTGTCCATGGCTGCGAGGTTGATCTCGCGGATGGTGCGCTTCAGGTTGCTCTTGATGATCCCGTGGTGCTGGAAGGCCTGCCGGGTTGTTAGCTTGAAGGTCCCGTTGCCAAACTGTTCGGCAATACGGTCCGCCTCGAGCCACTGGTGCGGCGTGGCCACCCCGCCCGGAACCCGGATCCGGATCATGAACGAGTATGCCTTGTCGAGCTTGCGTCCGCGGCGCTCCGCGCGCACGTCGCGGTCGTCCTGCTGATAGGTCCCGTGGAACTTCAGCAACTGCTGGTCGTCCTCGCACATCGATCCGCTCGTCAGGTCCTGCAGACCCTCCGCGATGGTTCCACGCAGGTAGTTGCTGCGCGTCTTGATGCCCTCGTTGGCCGCAAGTTTTGGTTCTTCGCTCATGTGAGAATGTTAGTTTGGGTTCTAGCGGTTCAATAGACGTCGCGCTGGTAGCGCTTTTGTTTGCGCAACGCGTCGATGTACTCCTCGGCTTGCGCGCTCGAGCGGCCGCCGTGCTCTGCGATGATCTTCACCAAGGCCTCATGGACATCCACGGCCATGCGCTCAGCGTCGCCACAAACATAGAAGTTAGCCCCTTCCTCGAGCCAGGCCCAGAGCTCGGCGCCGCGCTCCAACATCCGGTGCTGCACGTAGACCTTCTCGGGTT
>JBILQA010000406.1:0-2510 GCA_044373535.1 Akkermansiaceae bacterium
CCGTCGGTGACATCGTCGGAAACCAGGCCGCCGTGGGCGGTGCGGTCGTGGCCGAAGTAGGCTTCCTCGCCGCCGGGTTCGATGACATGGAGGTCCATGTCGGTGGCGTCGGCGTCCCAGGACATGACCACGCGGATGTCGGTATCGAGGTTCGCGCGCAGGCGCGGATCGAACTCAGGGATGAGCGGCTTTTTGGCAGCTGGCCAACTTTGCCGCTCGACCCAGGCGATGAGGCCATTGACTTCCTCCAACGCGAGGATCGGGATGCTTGATTCGTGGCGGCCCCATTTTCCGCGGGCAACGTGGAGGAAGAGCTCGATGGCTTCCTCAAGATCGGCTTTCGCAGCTCTGGCGCGGCCGCGCTCGGCAAGCGCCAGGGCAAGGTCGCGAAACGACTGGGGTTCCTCTGGGCGCAGCTTGGTGATGCGGCGCAGGATGACCGTTGCGGTGTCCAGGTCGCCGGCTTCCTGCAAGCGCCAGGCAAGAATGCGCAGCAGGCCGGCGTCCTCGATCCGGAGTTCCGCGAGGTTGGTGAGGATCCGGCGGGCATGAGCCTTTTCGCCATAGCGATAAAACACGCCGGCAGAATCGAGGAAGAACGCCGGGCTTTGGGCCCATTGGTCGCGCACAGCAAGGTAGGCGGAGTAGCGCTGGTCCGGCTTGGCGGCGCGGATGGCCTCCAGATAAGGAACCTTGGGGTCCCACGGTTTGATTTCGATTGATCCAATCGGCGCCTCGCCGGCGTCGTCCGCAGCTGGTTCAGCGGAAGGAGCGGAAGGCATCACGTAGGTTCCACCGCTCGGGCTGGCTCCTCCCGCAGCCGCGGCGAAGGGTGCGGCAGGGGAATTTAGCAGAGCATCGATACTGTTACGACTTACCGCCTCGGCCCCGGACCGAAGTCCAGAGGCAAGCCCGGAGGTGGCCCGACGGAGGGTTTTTCCCAAGCGAATCTTGGACTTCGAAAAGTCGGTCTTCCACCAGTCGACGCGCTTCTGCCAGAGGCTGACGAGGTTTTCGAGTCGCACGGCAGGATCGGGCTCGTCCGAGTTGGAGGCGGATTTCATCGCTTCTTGCCACTGGCGACGCAGGTCCGGCAGTGACGCGGGTGGTTGAATCGAATAGCGCACCCATTGCTCGAGGGTATCGAGCACGATCAATGAGGTTGCCGGGCTGACGAGGCCATAGCTCCGGCCGAGCGCAAGAAGTTCGGCGGAATGCTCATCCGCCCGCGGGGCGAGTTGATTGACCCGGGCGGCGGCCCACGCGGTGGCCAGCACGCGTCCCCGGGTGGCCTCCGCGCGGTTCAGCACAAAGGGTTCGGACTCTGAGCCGTCGCCGAACTGGATGCGCACGGTGGCGGTCGCGCCAGTGAGCTCGCCGAGCAGTTGGATCCGGCCACCGGCGGGCTGGCCGATCCCTTGGACATTGGCGATGCCAGTGCCTTTGATGCCCGTCACCCGGGGCGCTGGTGACTGGATCTCCGCCCATGCGACGTCCGGAGCAGTGGTTTGCAGGTCAATGAGCGCGCCGCCACAGGCCTGCCGCAGTGCCTCACGGTTGGCAAGCGTCTGCGAGACGATCGCCACCGGAGAGACGCCAGCAAACGTGAGCACCTCGCCGGAGAGCGTATCAAATCCATCGGTGAATAGCAGGGTGTGCGCGGGCGTTTGGGCAGGTTGCTTACGCAGGGCGGCGGCGAGGGCGGCGAGGTTGGTGCCGCCATCGCAGGGCGCCGCTTTGATGGCGGCGATGAGTTCCTCAGCAGTGGCAAAGTCGCGCGGCGCGTCCGCACTTTCGCGGAAAACTCTCAGCTGGTAACCGGTTGCCTTGCATGCCCGGATCAGCGCAAATTCGTTGGCGTAGTCACCGCGAGCGCGGCTGCCCGAGGCGTCCCAGAGGACTTGGATCACTCCCGGATCGGCGGGCTGCGGATGCGCCAGGTCCGCCATGGTTGTGAGCATGAAATGGTGCGCCCCTGCGCGATCGCGCTCGATCCGCTGAAACGTCCCGGGCAATCTCGGCAGCGCCACGAGGATGTCTTCCCCGGGGGTGATCGCGGCGCGCGCCGACTCGACCCGCCACACGGCGTTTTCCGCCATGGCAAACCGGGCATCGCCAAGCCCGCCAATCTCCGGCGCAAGCCCCTCGAGACCGGCCACCTCGATGGCCACCTTGAGCTTGCCAATCGCTTCGCGCGGCAGTGGCAACTGCAGGGCCGCCGCGCCATTTGCCGCGGTGGTTAGCGGGGTGAGATAAGTCAGCCGGATCCGCCGGTCGCCTTTCGCTGGCAGGGGGTAAATCCGGGTTCGGTAAAGGTTCCCTTGGGCGTGCTCGACCAATCCCGGGTCGACCTTGCGCCGGGTTTCGCTCTCAAAAGCGACCCGCCCCTGGTCCTTGCTGACGACCACTCCGTCGACAAGCACGCCATCGATATCCAACGCGTACCCACAGACCGCCGCGCCCTCGGGCAGCGGGAAAACCAACTCGCCCTCAAGCTCCCGGGCGTTCGG
>JBILQA010000095.1:0-8494 GCA_044373535.1 Akkermansiaceae bacterium
CACCGAGCCGCGCAGCAGAATCGTCGCGTCGGCGGGCGGATAGGCCTCATAGACATCGCTGTCGCCAAAAACATCGCTTACCCCGCGCAGCACCGGGTGGCTCGCATTGGCCGCCTCGATGACCCCGCGGCACGCCTCGCCCTTGTGCCGGCCCCAGTGGCTGATCCACTCCTCGCCTAACACATCCTTGCCAAACTGGTTGTACTTCACCCAGCCGCTTGTGTCGGGAAGCTGGAAGGCATGGGTGCTGGTGCGCAGGCCCACCACCGGGACTCCGCGTTGGATGGCCGCGTCAAAGCGCTTCATCGTCTCGTCGGGCCACTTGCGGAAGCGCAGCAGCATGACGATGACGTCCGCGCTGTCCAACGCCTCGGGCTTACCGAGGCCCTCGCCACGGTTCGGGTTGATCGTCCCGTCGTCATCCGCCGAGAACAGCACCGTGCAGTCAAACCCGTGGCGCTCGCTTAAAATCTTCGCCAACATCGGCAGCGACTCCTCCGAGCGGTACTCCTCGTCCCCGGCTAACAGGACAACCTGCTTGCCCTTGCCCGCGCCCGCGGCGCCCTTGTAGCTCACCCAGCCAATGCCAGAGTCGGCTAGCAGCGGTTGCACAACCAATAACAGCGCCAAGGCGATCAAACGTCTCATGGCCTAGCAACCTAGGCGCACCACCCGCGCGGTCAACAAAATCCGCCGCCGAGTCGCCGGGTTAGGCGAGGATCTCGCTGACCACCCGGGCGGTTTTGGTGATGTTGCTCAGGCGCTGGTCGGCGCCCTGGGTGTGGAAGGTGAAGCGCTGGTGGTCGAAACCTAACAGGTGCAGGATGGTGGCGTGGAGATCGTGGGCGCTGACCTTGTCGATGAGCGCGCGGTAGCCGGATGGGTCGGTTTCGCCATGGGAGAACCCGCGCTTCACGCCGGCACCGGCGAGCCACATCGTGTAGGCGCCCGGGTTGTGGTCGCGCCCGGCAAACGGCGAGACGGCCCCGCGGCGGTTCTCGCGCATCGGCGTGCGGCCGAACTCGCCGCTCCAGACGACGAGCGTGTCGTCTAGCAGCCCGCGCTGTTTGAGGTCCTTGAGCAGCGCGGTGACCGGCCGGTCCAGCCCGCGGCACTTGTTGACAAACCCCTGGCGCAGGTCCTCGGAGGCGCCGCTGCCGTGGTGGTCCCAGCCCCAGTCGAACAGTTGGATGTAGCGCACCCCGCGCTCGGCCAGCCGGCGGGCAAGCATGCAGTTGTTAGCAAACGACTCGCGCCCCGGCTCGGTGCCGTAGAGCGCGTGCATGGCCTTGGGCTCCTTGTGGATGTCAAAGGCGTCGGAGGCGTGGACCTGCATCCGGTAGGCCATTTCGTACTGGCCGATGCGGGTGCTTGTCTCCGGGTCGCCGATTTCCGCGACCGTCTTCTGGTTAAGCTCGTCGAGGGCATGCAGGGTGCGCCGGCGCAGGGCGTCGCTGATGCCCGGCGGGTTGTTGAGGAACAGGACCGGCTCGCCGTCCGAGCGGCACTGCACACCCTGATAGATGCTGGGCAGGTAGCCCGACCCCCAGACGGATTTCCCGGCGTCGGGGTTTTTCCCGCCGGAAGTTAGAACCATGAACCCCGGCAGGTTGGAGTTCTCCGAGCCAAGCCCGTAGGTGGCCCACGACCCGATGGAGGCCGCGCCAAGGTTCGGGTTGCCGGTGTGCAAGAGCAACTGGGCCGGGCCGTGGTTGAACTGGTCAGTCCACATCGACTTGATGAAGCAGACCTCGTCGATGACCTCCTCGAACATCGGCAGGCGGTCGGAAATCCACTGGCCGCTCTGGCCCGCCTGGTGGAAGGGAAACACCGAGCCCATCAGCTTTGGCACGCCTTGGATGAAGGCAAACTGCGCCCCGCGCATGAACTCCTGCGGACAGTCCTGGCCGTCAAGCTTGGTGAGCTCCGGCTTGTAGTCAAACAACTCCAACTGGCTTGGCGCCCCGGCCATGTGCAGGAAAATCACCCGCTTGGCCTTCGGCGCCACCTGCGGCAGCAGCGCGTCGACCAGCGGGTTGGCGCCCGCCCCCCCCGCCCCCCACGCCCGCCCGCCTTGGCCGGCGAGCCACAACGCCCCAAGACCAAGCGAGCAGCGCGACAGGAAATGCCGCCGTGTTAGGTGCTGCGAGTTCTCCAGGAAAAGTTGTTGGTCCGGCGTCATTGGGATCAGCGGTTCATTGCGGCGTCCATGTTCAGCAGGGTGTTAGCCACGAGCACCAGCGCGGCCTGGCCGGCGCTGGGCGCAAGCGCGGCCGGGTCAGCCTCGCCGGCCTGATAGGCCGCGAGCCCGTCGGCGTGGAGGCGCTGCAGGGAAGCTAACACCTCCGTGGACGGCGCCTCAAGCATCAGCAGCCGGTAGCCAAGCGCCAGCTGGGTGGCCAGCTCGGGACCGGCGGCGGCCATCCGCTTGGCCAGCCCCTGGGCAAACTCGATTTGCGCGGGATCGTTGAGCGTGTTGAGCGCCTGCAGCGGCGTGTTGGTCGCCACCCGCCGCGGCGTGCAGATGTCCCCGGTGGGCGCGTCAAAAACCAACAGCGCGGGATAGCCGCTGGTGCGCTTCCGATAGGTGTAAATCGCGCGCCGGTAGCGGTCCTCGCCGTCCGAGGTCTTCCAGCTTGCCCCGTTGTAGACCGACTTCCAGATCCCCTCGGGCTGCGGCGGAAACACCGGCGGACCCGCCATCTTCGGCGACAGCATCCCCGCGACCAACAGCGCCTGGTCGCGGACCATCTCCGCTGTTAGCCGCTGGCGCGGGCCGCGGGCCAGCAGGCGGTTGGCGCGGTCGCCCTCGATGAGTTTCGGATCGGTCGCCGCCGACTGCCGGTAGGTGGCCGAAAGGGCGATCTCGCGCAGAAACGGCTTGAGGTGCCAGCCGTGGGTGTCCTTGAGGCGCAGCGCCAGGTGGTCCAACAAGGCTGGGTTTGATGGTGCGGTCCCGGCACTGCCGAAGTCCTCCTGGGTTTCGACAATTCCGACGCCAAACATCTCGGCCCACAGCCGGTTGGCCAGCACCCGCGCGGCGAGCGGGTTTTGCCCGCCGACGAGCCAGCGCGCCAGGTCGAGCCGGGTCATCGGCGCGGCCGCCGCGCTGCCGCCAAACAGATCGGGAATCCCCGCGCTCACCCGCTTGTCGCGCGTCAGCCGGTTGCCGCGCACAAACACCCGTGTCTCGCGCCGCGCCGCATCCTCGCGCTCCCGCATCACCGGGATGCTCATGCCGGGGATCGCATCATAACTCTTTTTCTGTTTCTCCCACTCGGCCCAGCGTGCGCGCCGCTCCGGGCTGGCGGCAAAGACCGCCGCGCGCGGATCGGCGGCCAAGGAAAAGCGGAACTTCGCCAGGTGGCAGGCGATGAAGTCCGCGTTGCAGTTGGCCTGTTGGAGGATGCGGATCTCCAACACGTCGCCAGGATTGGCCACCACCGGCTCGTTGGGAATGAAGTAGCCGGTCCGCGGCCCGCGCGTCATCGGGTAGTCGCCAAACCCGCCGGCGCCGGCGCGCAACGATTCGTTCGGGTCAGACGGCCCGGCTAGAAAATCCGCCACCACCTCGCGGAAGGCCACCGCCTTGCGCGTCCCGTCGGGCGCCACCACCTCCGCGTCCAGCTTGGAAACCACCGCGCCAGAGCCCAGCCACTCCTCCGGCTTGTCCTGCTCCGGAAAGGTCTCGAGCCGCAGCACGCCAAAACTCGCCGCCGGCGCACTCAGGGTGAAGGTCACCTCGTTCGGGTGGGTGCCGACCTTCCTAACAACCCCGTCGGCGCCGATCTCAAGGATCCCCTCCGGACCACTCGACTTGGCGCTTGCCGGCATGAGCGGCTGCCACCCCGCCACCTTCCCCACCTCCGCAAGCCCCTCGCCATTGATCGCCTCGCGCAGCTTGGCGACCGCCGCTTCTAACCGCTGCGCGTCGAGCTGGCGCGCCGGGTCGTTGGCCACCTTGGTGCGCGGGAAGTCGCTTGTTAGGTCGACGTCCTCGCTGTTGTCAAACAGCGCCATGAAGCGGTAGTACTCGTCGTGGGCAATCGGGTCGTAGGGATGGGCGTGGCACTGGACGCAGCCAAACGTCGTGCCCTGCCAGGCGGTCCAGGTGGTGCTGACCCGGTCCTTGACCGCCTCTAACCGGAACTGTTCGTCGTCGGTGCCGCCCTCGTCGTTGTTCTGGGTGTTGCGGTGGAAGGCGGTGGCGATGAGGTCCCCGGGCTCCGGGTTTTCCACCAGGTCGCCGGCTAACTGTTTGATGGTGAATTGATCAAACGGCAGGTCCGCGTTGAGCGCGCGGATCACCCAGTCGCGGAACGGCCAGATCGTGCGCGCCGGGTCCTTCTCGTAGCCAAGCGTGTCCGAGTAGCGCGCCAGGTCGAGCCACAGCGCCGCCCAGCGCTCGCCGTAGGCCGGCGAGGCTAACAGGCGGTCGACCGCGCCCACCATCGCCCCATCGACGTCCTTGGCCGCCGCGGCGTTGAAGTTGTCCCAGTCGGCCAGGGTGGGCGGCAGGCCGGTGAGATCGAGGGTGACGCGGCGCAGCCATTCGCGCGCAGCGGCGGCGGGCGCGGGATGACGCTTCTGCGCCTCGATGGCGGCAAGCACGAAGGCGTCGAGCGGTTGCTTAGGCCATGCCCTGTTTTGCACTGCTGGCAGCGGAGCGGCCACGGGCGGCGTGTAGGCCCAGTGCTCCTGCCAGTTGGCGCCCTCGCGGATCCACCGCTCCAACAGGGCAATCTGTTTGGGGTCAAGCGCCTGCGGGTGCTCCTCGGGCGGCGGCATGCGCTCCTTCGGGTTGCTGCTCTTCAGGCGGCGAATCAGCTCGGAGGCTTCCGGCTTGCCGGGCACCACGACCACCTCGCCGGACTTCCCCTTCCCCAACAGATCCTTGCGGAAGATGAAGGACACCTCGCCGGCATGTTTCACCCCGCCGTGGCACGAGACGCAGTTTTTGGCCAGCAGCGGGCGGATGTCGCGGTTGAAGCTCACCGGCTCCTCGGCGCCACCGGCCGCGCCAACAACCGCGCCCAACAAAAGGACGGCGGCGACAGGAGCAGTGAGGCGTAGCATCGGCGGAAGGGTGGGTCTGATAGGCTATACTACCAGTCGCCGCCGCGTAATGGCGAGGCTCGCAGCGACTTCATGGTGGCAAAGTCCCAACCCTGCGGGCGCCCATCCTTGGGACAAGGCTAAAGAACCTAAAACTCGCTTTAAATCAATGGTCTCCTTCGGGCAATGGTAGGCGTATCGCGCAGGGCGTGGTTGTCGTGCTTTGGGGCGCAACCGGATTACCCGGCGCGGGCGCAGAGGTCTAGGCCCCGAGGTGGAGCGACTTCTTACATCCCCACGGTTGTGGTGTGGGAGGGGGAGCGGAAATCAATCCGTTTGCGCCCCAGCCGATCCGCGGCAGGTTGCACGCTTTGGCATGGGCTTTCTAACCTGGCTGGGCTTGGCAGGCATACTGCTGTTGGTGATGGCAATCTCGGCGGCGGGCCGCGAGTGCGCCTAGCCGGCCCAACGGGCGGCGCGGTAGCCATTCCCTTCCAGCAAGTCATGGATGGCGGCCGGATCGGTCTGGCGCGAGTCATAGGTGACTTCGACACGTTGTTCGGACGGATGGGCCTTGACCAAGTGGATGCCTTTGATGTCGCTGAGGATCTTCTCCATGCGCAGGGCATGCTCGGTTGGGTGGTCGCCCTCGACGGCATACTCGAACGATTCAAGGATTGGCTCATCGGCGGTCCTGAGGTCAAACGGGTCAGCAGGGTTGTGCGTCATGGAGCAGATGGGGGTTGCGGGTAAGGACGCACGCAGGGGAGGATTTTCAAGTTCTCTTCACTTGGGCCATGGACGTTGGCCGTTGACGCGAGCCACCGGGGTTGCCACCACTGAGCGCCCTTGGCGGAACGTTGAACGCGGAGCGTGGTCCAACGGCGGCAATGGCTGCCGGGGGTGGCGGATTTCCTTGATGGATCCGCGCGAGGCCTTAGGAACGAGAGCGAGGAGAAGGGTTGCGGCGCTGGCGGGCCGCTGGCCCAATCACTCAAATCCCGAAGCGATGAACCGCAGCACCTGTCTCATTTTGATCGCTCTCGTGTGCCTTGGGGGCCGTCTCGCGGCCCAGGTCCCGGACGCCGCGGCCGCTGGCGATGACCTTCCGTCCGTGCCGGAGGGATTTGAAGTGACGATTTTTGCACGGGACCCGCTGGTGCGCAATCCGTGCTCGTTGGCATTCGACGCCCGCGGCCGGATGTTTGTCGGCATGGGGCCGCAGTACCGGAGTCCCACGCCACAAACTCCTCCCGATAGCGTGGTTATCGTTCAGGACACCGATGGCGACGGGGCCGCCGACAAAGCGCATACGTTTGCCAGCGGCTTCAACAACATCCAGAGCCTGGCGTGGCACGGGCGCGATCTATGGGTGGCGAACTCCCCGGACCTCACGGTGGTCCGCGATCTGGATGGCGATGACGTGGCCGACGAGTACGTTCGGGTCTTTACCGACCTCGGGAACATCGAGCACGGGATCCACGGCCTGAACTGGGCACCCGATGGCCGCCTCTACATGAGCAAGGGTAACAGCAAGGGGCTGGCGATCAAAGCTCCCGTGCCCGGTGAACCGGACCGCGTCGCCCCGCGGCCATTCCGTGAGCTGTGGGGCGTGCCGGGGCCGGATGGCGCGCCGGATTTTCCGCCGCCCAAGACGTTCACGCGCGAGGGCTACCGGAAGACGTATCAGGACCCGCGGGACGACTGGGGCCGAATGGGCGGGGTGTTGCGCTGCGATGACATGGGGGCGAATCTCGAGATCGTCGCGCGGGGATTCCGCAACCCGTACGACATCGCCTTCGACCATGGTTTCAACTGGCTCGGCACAGACCAAGACCAGAACGAGGGCGACCGGATCATCATGCCATTCTTCGGGGCGAACTTCGGTTGGGCGCACGCGTGGAGCACCCATTGGACGGGCGAAAACCACCTACCTACTGTGCCGGTCAGCGCTCCGGTGTTCGCCGGGAGCGGCACCGGGATCGTCTTCGCCGACTCGCCCGCGTGGCCCGAGCGGTTTCGCAAGGTGTGGATCATCAACGACTGGCTGCGCAAATCGACGCACATCTACCGGCCTGCCTGGGACGGCGCGTTGGTGCAGCCGGCGGGCGGCAAGTGGGAGGATTTTGCGACTGGAAGGAAAGCGCTGTTCCGTCCGGTGGACATGGAGTTTGGCGCCGATGGCGCGCTCTACATTCTCGGATGGGGCAGTGGCTACGGCGTGGAGACTGACAAGGACGGCGAGATGACCAATGAGGGCCGCATATTCCGAATCATGCCCAAGGGAGCAGTGCCCTTGCCGCCCGTTTTGCCAACCGCTCTGGAGAGAATGACCGTGCCCGCGCTGGTCGCCGAGTTCGACAGCCTTCTGCCCGTCAGGCGCAGCGATGCGCAAGACGAGCTCGTCCGCCGCGGCCAAAGTGCGGTGGCTCCACTCACCGCGGCCCTGAAAGCCGGCACCTTGAGTACGCCCGCGGAAACCTGGACGGCCTGGACGCTGGCCCGCTCGCCGGTCGGCGACGGATTTTTCACCGGCGTGGCTGGCAATTCGAAAACCTCCCTCAACCTGCGGTTGCAGGCGCTGCGGATTCTCGGGTTTCGCAAGTCCCCCGCTCTCGCCAGCGTGATCGAGGCCGCGCTGGCCTCGCCAGAACCCAGGGTGCGCTTCGCCGCCGTTCAAGCCGTGCACCAGGGAAGGATGCCCCCCCTGACCGAGAGGCTCATCATTCATGCCGCATCCGAAAAGGACCGGGTCACTTGGTATGCCACTTGGCAGGCGCTGCGCGACCTCGCAGGCCCCGGGAAATTAAGGTCATTGCTTAAAGATAATCGTGCCGGGGTGCGCTGCGCGGCCCTTCTTGGCCTGCTGGATCTGCAGGCCATCCCGCAAGCCGAGGTACAGGACTTCACCAATGATCCGGATGAATCGGTGCGCAACGTCGCCATGCTCGGGATGGGCAGGCCCACCGGGGTCCTCAGCCAAGGTGGGCCGAGAGCGCCCGCGCGGGGCTTCTCGCTGGCAGCCAACCTCACCACGGCCAGCAAGCGCGAGTATGCTGGCGGCCAGTTGCTGATTGGCGAGCGAAGCTACACTGACCGCGCGTTTGTTTTCAAGGAGGTGCCTGACCTTCTGAAAGGTGCCTTCACCATCCGCACCGCCAACAACGACGACGGCTCGAGTGGGGACCGTTTTCTCACCTTCGACCTCGCGCTGGATGCAACGGTGATGGTCGCCCACGACACGCGCTTGAAGGAGCTCCCGGCGTGGCTGCAGAAATTTGCCGACACCGACCTCACAGTGACCACCGAGGACACGACCTTCCGGCTGTGGTCGAAGGACTTCCCTGCCGGGAAAGTCACGCTGGGCGGAAACTGCGGCGAGCTGCCGCGCGGGGCGAAGTCGCACTACTTCGTGGTCATCCAGCCGAAGCCGCTCGCG
>JBILQA010000096.1:0-8457 GCA_044373535.1 Akkermansiaceae bacterium
GCATGCTCACCAAGACGCGGGGGAACTGCAAAGGCAACGTGATTGGCATGATCGCCGGCTTTGTGGCGGTGGGCTTGCTGACCAACCTGCCAAACGACCTGTGGGGGATGTTCTTCGACCACCCGCTCTATACCCCTGAGCAGGCGCCCAAGTGGCTGCCAACGATCGCTTTCACCTGGCGGATCATGTTTGGCACGCTGGTCACCGTGGGGGTAGCCATGTGCTTCCGTAGCAAGGACCGGGGTGGGAAGGCCACGACGCCGGCGGATTCTTCCGCGTTGGGCTTGCAACAAGCAGGAGTTCCTGACAATTCGATTCAGCCATGATTTCAATCCAACGCTTTTTCGGCAAGGAAGACCGGTTTTTTGCGCTATTGCTGGCAAGTGCCAATGAGGCGCACGCGAGCATCGACCGCTTGACGGACATTTTGCGCCACGAGAAGGACCACCCGCTGGGTGACTTCGCCGAGGTGCGCAAGAAGGACAAGGCGATCACCCAGGAAATCAGCGACCTGCTGGTGAAAACCTTCGTCACCGCCCTGGAGCGTGAGGACATTGAGGCGCTCTCCAGCGCCCTCTACAAGATCCCCAAGACGGTCGAGAAGTTCGTCGAGCGCTACCAGATCTCCGCCGAGCGGATCTCCAAGGTGGATTTCACCAAGCACGCGGCCATGCTCGACGAGGCGACCGAGCACGTCGTCGAGCTGGTGCGGACGTTGAAGAAGGGCATGGACATCGTCGGGGTCAAGGAGCTCAACGACCGGATCCAGACCATCGAGGGCGACGCGGACAAGCTCATGCTCACCTGCCTGAAGGACCTCTACAGCGGCAGCTACGAGGCGCTTGACGTGCACATCATCTCCAACCTTTACGACCTTCTCGAGAAGGTCATCGACCGCTGCCGGGACGTCGGCAACGTGGCCAAGCAGATTGCCTACAAGAATTCCTGACGCGCCCTTATGACGCTCATCATTCTGGTAATTCTCGTTGCGCTGACCTTTGAGTTCATCAACGGGTTCCATGACACGGCGAACTCGATCGCCACGGTGGTGTCGACCAAGGTGCTCACGCCGCGCCAGGCGATCATTCTGGCCGCGGGGACCAACCTGGTGGGCGCGCTGGTGGGCCACGCGGTGGCCAAGACGATTTCCTCGGGACTTGTCGATGTGGCATTTGTGACCACGGCGACGATCATCTGCGCGCTGGTCGGCGGGATTGTCTGGAACCTGCTGACGTGGTGGCTTGGGCTGCCATCGAGCTCGACCCACGCGCTCGTCGGCGGGCTCGTCGGGGCCACCCTGGCCAACGCGCAGAACAACTGGAGCGCAATCCTGTGGTCCACGGAGAAGATGAAGGACGGCAAGATGGTCTCCGAGGGAGTCCTGCACAAGGTGGTGATTCCGATGATCAGCTCGCCGGTGATTGGATTGGTCGGCGGCTTCATCGTCATGACGCTGCTCTATGCGCTGCTGCGCAATTCCAAGCCGATGTGGGTGAACCGGTTTTTCGGTCGGGCGCAAGTTTTCAGCGCCAGCTACATGGGCTTTGCCCACGGTTTGGCAGACGCGCAGAAGACCATGGGTGTGATCACCTTGGCCTTGGTCACGGCGACCAGCGCGGGGACCTTTGCAGGGCTGCCACACTGGTTGCAGTTCCTGAAGATGGACAAGTCGGCCACCGCTGAGGTCCAAATCATGAAGTTCATGGAGGGGTCGACCGATCCGGCCGCGGCGGCGATCCTCGAGAGCGAGGCGGACCAGCTGAAGCCCAGCGAGTTCAAGGAGTCATTCTATGCCCTGGCGGCCTTGGGCTACCGGGCCGGCGGCGACGAGGCCAAGGCGCAGGCGGCCTCCGCCAAGGCGATGGCAATCCACCAGCGGGATGTGGAGATCGAGAATGCGCGGATCATGCCGAAGCTGCCGCTCATTGGGCGCTTTGCGGCAGCCAAGCCATCGGACTGGACCGAGGGGCTGGCGAGCACGATGGCCGATGCGGAGAAGCTCGGGAAGTCGCCCTTGGCAGCCGCGGCCAACAAGGTCAATGGCTTAACCCCCGGCGTGCCGGCATGGATCAAGATCGTCTGCGCGCTGGTGATGGCGGCGGGAACAGCTTCCGGCGGGTGGCGGATCATCAAGACGATGGGCCACAAGATGGTCAAGCTGCAGCCGGTTCATGGGTTTGCCGCGGAGACCACCGCGGCCACCTTGCTGGCGGTGACCGGCAACTACGGGATGACGGTCTCCACGACCCACGCGATCACCACGGCGATCATGGGCGTAGGGGCCACCAAGCGGTTCAGCGCCATTGATGGCAAGATCGTCAAGCGCATCCTCGGGGCCTGGATGCTGACCCTGCCGGCCTCCGCCGGGGTCGCTTACGCGACGATGTGGATCTGGCTGAAAGTCGCCGGCTGAGCCTGAAAACTATTCGCAGAGCAGGGTTGCCGGCGGGTGATGGGGTTGCTAGATGTTTTGCCGCTGTGCCCGAGCGGCATTCATCCACCACGACCCATGGAGATTCAACCAAAGCATTCCGAGCCGGCCGCCGAAGTGGCTGGAAAAGGTGACTTCCTCCACAGCGAGGCATTTTTGGCCGAGTTAATGCGCCGCCAGCTGCGGCTCTCAATCGCGTGCGGTCTGGCATTTGCGTTGGTGCTGCTGGCGATGCCACTGCTGAACTACTACGCGCCGGGCTTGATGGCCACGCGGGTCGGCGGATTCCCGCTGACGTGGTTGATCCTTGGGGTTTTGTTCTTTCCCTTCGTCTGGACCATTAGCTGGACCTTCATCCGCCGGTCGCTGGCGATGGAGGCCCAGGAGGCCCACCGGGTCCTCGAAGGCAACAACGTCCGCTAAGCGCATCCCGAGACCTTCGACCTCAAGACCTTAAAGACTTTCGACTCCTATGCACGTGGATCCATGGATTTTGATGTTTGCCGCCGTCACCGTGTTCGGGACGATTTGGATGGGCTTCCGCTCGGCGGGGAAGGCCAAGACGGCGTCCGACATGTTTGTCGCCGGACGCTCGGTTTCAGTGGGTTGGAATTCCGCGGCGATCTCCGGTGAGTATCTTTCCGCCGCCTCATTCATGGGGGTCGCTGGCATGGTCATGAGCAGCGGCTACGACGCGCTGTGGTACCCGGTTTGCTACGCCTGCGGGTACCTTTTCCTGTTGTTGTTCATCGCCGGGCCGCTGCGGCGCTTTGGCGCGTATACGATTCCGGATTTCGCGGAAGGCCGGTTCGACTCGCCTGCGTTCCGTCGGATTGCGGTGTGCTTCGTGTTGTTCATCGGGTTTTTCTACACGATGCCGCAGATGAAGGGCGCGG
This sequence comes from Akkermansiaceae bacterium, assembly GCA_044373535.1. Lineage (GTDB taxonomy): Bacteria > Verrucomicrobiota > Verrucomicrobiia > Verrucomicrobiales > Akkermansiaceae > JBILQA01. Next base: position 3,328 of record JBILQA010000096.1, read on the forward strand.
GGGTGACGCTGGCCTACATTTTCCCGGGGCTGCCCTACTGGGTGGGAGTTGCGGTTGTTGGCTCGGTCATCACGCTCAACGTGGCGCTTGGCGGGATGAAGGGGATCACCTTGGTGCAGGCGATCCAATATTGGGCGAAAATGTTCGCCATCTCCGTGCCGGTTTTTGTGCTGCTGGCCATCTACGGCAGCTACGGCAGCAACCTGAAGGCCAACCGGACACACTTCGATGCGCCCGCGCCGCTGGTCGGTGAGGCGGTTCCCGGCGCCGGCGAGGTGCTGCGCAAGGAGCTGCCCGCAAGCGCGCCTAAGGATGAGAAGTGGATTTCGCCGTTTGGCGCGCTGACGACGAAGCCAGCGACGGCCGCCGGGCTGACCGGGGATGCGGCCAAGCCGTACTCGCTCTTGTATACCTATTCGCTCATCATTGCCCTGGTCTGCGGCACGGCAGGCTTGCCGCACATCTTGGTGCGCTTTTATACCAACCCGGACGGCGTTGCGGCTAAGCGCACGACGATGTGGGTGATGATTCTCATCGGGGTTTTCTACGTCTTTCCGCCGGTCTTCGGTGTCCTGGGGCGAAATTTGCTGCCGGACCTTTACGCGCTCAAGGGAGTCAAGGGGCCTGACTCGATTGTCCTGCAACTTCCGCGCATCCTCAACGAGAAGTACGGCATTCTGGGGTCTGTCTTGAGCGGCATCACCTGCGCAGGCGCGTTTGCCGCCTTCATGAGCACCTTCAGCGGTCTACTTGTCTCACTCACCGGGGCGTTGGCCCACGACATCTACGGGCGGATTCTGCGGCCCAACTCCACCTCAGAGCAGCGCATGCGGATGTTCAAGGTGTTTGCTGTCGCCTGCGGGGCGGTGGCTATCCTGCTGGGGCTTACGGTTGAGTCATTTGAGATCAATAAGTTGGTTGGTTGGGCCTTTGCCATTGCGGCGACCAGTTACTTCCCGCTGTTGTTCTTGGCGACGTGGTGGCGTGGCATCACCATGCCCGGAGCGGCAACCGGGATGCTTGTCGGCGGGGTGTTGAGCTTACTTTCCGTCGTCAGTACCATGGTCGCTGATCAGGCGCCGTGGGCCGCTGGCTGGAAAGCCTGGTACGCCTCGCGGCCGCTGCTGCGCACCCTTGCCGAGCAACCCGCCATCTGGGGCTTGCCGCTGGCGATCGTCCTCATGGTCGTCATTTCGCTGCTTACGCGCGGCAGGGTGCCCGCCGACGTGCGCATGAAAATGCTCGTTCTCCACGCGCCTGAGTCGCTCGGCCTCAAGCAGGAATACATCAAGGAGCACGAGGGCGCGGCCCACTGAGATGGGCAACGCGCACCCCAATGACCCGCTCCACGGAATCACCCTGGAGAGTGTGCTGACCACTCTTGTTGAGCGCCACGGGTGGCGCGAACTTGCCGAGCGCATCCCCGTGCGCTGCTTCATGTTTGATCCATCCATCACCTCGAGCCTCAAGTTCCTGCGCAAGACTCCATGGGCCCGGAAGAAGCTTGAGGACTGGTTTGTCTTTGAGGCCAGGAGATGACGGGCCACGGGCTTTAAAGGTCGAAGGTCCGCAGGCTTGGCGCCCCACCTTTCCAACCATGAGCGACTTTCTCACCACGCCGCCGCAATCCGATCCCGGGATGATTCTCAACCTGCGCGACCGCCAGTATGCGGCGGAGTTGATCGCCACGGCGCTGCTGCATTTTGATCTCTTCAGCTGGTTGGATCGAAACCCGGGGGTGGCGCCTGAGAGGATCGCGGCGGAGCTCAGGATGGTTGCGCGGCCGCTGGATGTGCTTCTAACGCTCTGCCGGGCCTACGGGTTTGCGGCCACGACCGGAGCCGGCGGAGTGGAGCTAACCACCAACGGGCGGGAATTTTTGGTAAGCGGCTCGGCATGGTTTCTGGGCGCCTATTACGCACCGATCCGGGACACGCCGATTGTGCGAGCCTTCGTCGAAGTGCTGCGCAGCGGCGCGCCAGGATCCTGGCAGGCGAAGTCGGACGCCAGCGACTGGCACAAGTCGATGCTCGACCCGGAATTTGCCCGCGGCTTCACCGAGCTGATGAACTGCCGCGGGCTGGTGTTCGGCCAGGCACTGGCCGTGGCGATCGGTCCGCACCTCGGTGGGCGCAGGCATTTGCTGGATGTTGGCGGCGGCTCGGGAATCTACGCCTCCACGATGGTTGCCGCCCACCCGCAGCTGTGCGCCACCGTGCTTGAGCAGGCGCCCGTGGATGCCATCGTGCGCGCCGAAATTGACCGCCACGGGCTTGCCGACCGCGTGGCCGTCCTAACCGCAGACATGTTTGCCGCGGCCTGGCCGGAAACCGACATCCTGTTATTCTCCAACGTCCTGCACGACTGGGACGTGCCGGAAGTGCGTGGCCTGCTGGAGCGGGCGGCCAAGGCGCTGGTCCCCGGCGGGCTCCTGATCATCCACGATGCCTTCATCAACGACGCGAAAAGCGGTCCGATCGAGGCCGCGGAGTATTCCGCGCTGCTCATGAACATCACCCAGGGGAAATGCTACTCGCCCGTCGAACACGGCGCACTCCTGAGCGAGCTCGGGTTTGAGGTCGGTTCCTATCAGGACACCGTCGCCAGCCGCGGGTTCATGACGGCAATCCGCCAAGGATGAAACGCGACCGCAGTCGCGCCAAGGAGCCGCGACTTCAGTCGCCGGTCCGGGCGCGATGAAGCGCGACTAAAGTCGCCGCTCCTTGGGCTTCTCACGAAGTTCGCTAAGGCTACTTCCCCTCGAGGGCCTTGACGATTTGGCGGCGCAGTTCGATGAAGTCCAGGCTGTTGGTGTGGCGCCAGAGGATCTTGCCGCCCGGGGCGATGAGCACGGTGTGCGGTTGGGCGCCGCTCCAGGCCGGGTCGATGGCCTCGGCGAGGTGGTCGAGGTTGGCGCCGGTGAAGATGTAGTTGTTAGTCGCGCGGCCCTCCTTGGTTAGGGACTCGCGGGTGTTGTTAGCGAGTGCGGCGTGGGATTTTTTGAGGAACGCCTCGGCGCGGGTGCGGGATTCGGCCGGGTCGGTGGTGATGGTGATGAGTTCAAACGGGCGGTTCTGGAAACGGCGGTAGGTTTCCACGAGATCGGGGAACTCCTGCAGGCATGGGGCGCAGGTGGTGGACCAGAAGTTGATCAGGCGCACCTTGCCGGTCTCGTTGGCGGCGAGCTTTTTGGCCAACTCGGCATCGAGGTCGGCCAGGGTGACTTCGCGCTTGGTCCATTCCTCGTTGTCCTTGAGGACGCTGTCGCGCTTCCATGACCACTTTGTCGAGCAGCCAAACGCGCGGGTGGAGGGCTCGGCGATGTCCTTTCCGGCCAGGAGGGCGTCGATGGCTTGGCGCACATACGGGGTACCGAGGTTTTCGCTGCTGCGCTTGGCGTCGTCGAGGCGTCCGGCGTAGCGCAGCTTGCGCTGGGCATCCAACAGGAAGACGTGCGGAGTGGCTTGGGCGCCGTAGGCATTCGTCGCCTTCTGGGTGTCGCCGTCGTAGAGGTAGGGGAAGCTGTACTGGGTCTCCTGCATGAAGGTCTTCATCTCGGCAAACGAATCGCCCCAGACGGAAAACCCAAGCTCGTCAGCGCGCAGCGCCTTGTCGTCGTTGCCGGAGATGGCCACCACGGCAACCCCCTTGTCCTTGTAGTCCTTATAGAGCGCCTCAACCTTCGGCCAAGCGGCGACCGCCTCAGGGCAGTGGTTGGCGGTGAACACCACGGCGACGAGCTTCGCGTCCTTGAACGAGTCGAGCGTGTAGTTCTTGCCATCCGTGGCCGGCAGATCAAACGCCGGCCCGGCGGCACCCAGGGCGAGGGTCTCGATGACCGGCTCCGCGGCCACCAGCGGCAGCGCGGAAAACAGGAGGGCGGCAACGGCGAGGCGGCTTGTCATGGCCTAACAAACCAAGCGAGCCGCGCGGTTCTTGCAAGCCAAAAGCCGATTGTCAGACTTGGACGCGCTCGATGGCGGCGCCAAGCATCATGAGTTTTTCGTCGATGTGCTCGTAGCCGCGGTCGATGTGATAGACGCGGGAGATCTCGGTGGTGCCGCGGGCGGTCAGGCCGGCGAGGACCAGGGCTGCGGAGGCGCGCAGGTCGGAGGCCATCACAGGGGCGCCTGAGAGGCTTTCCACGCCGTTGATAATGGCCATGCCGTGGTCGACTTGGATATCCGCACCCATGCGCACGAGCTCCGAGCAGTGCATGAAGCGCTGCGGGAAAATCGGGTCGCGGATGATGCTCACCCCCGGGGTGGTGACAAACATGGCGGTGAGCTGTGCCTGCATGTCGGTCGGATAGCCGGGGAAGGGGGCTGCGGTGATCTCGCCGCCACACTGCGGGTGGCCCGGGAGCACCTTGCAGCTGTCGCCCGCGGCATTGAACGTGACGGTGTGACCGCAGGCTATCAGGCTGTTAGTCACGGCCTTCAGGTGCGGCTCGCAAACGCGGTGGAGGGTCACGCCGTCGCCGGCCATGGCGGCAGCGACCATGAAGGTGCCGGCCTCGATCCGGTCGGGGATGACAAAGTGTTCGACGCCATGGAGGGTGGTGACGCCCTCGATGGTGATGCGGCGGGTGCCGGCGCCTTGGATCTTGGCACCCATCTTGTTGAGGAAGTCGGCCAAGTCGACGACCTCCGGTTCGCAGGCGGCCCCCTCAATCACGGTGGTCCCGCGCGCCAGGGTGGCGGCCATCATGATGTTGTCCGTGCCGAGCACGGTTGGGCCGTTGGTCCCTAGCAGGTTGATCTCGGCGCCCACCAGTCCGTTAGGAGCGGTGATGGTGATGTCGCCCGCCTCGATGGAGACCTTGGCGCCGAGGGCCTCAAACCCGCGCAGGTGGAGGTCGACCGGGCGGTTGCCGATGACGCAGCCGCCTGGCAGTGAGACGACGGCGCGGCCAAGGCGGGCAAGAAGCGGGCCCATGACGCAGACCGAGGCGCGCATGCGGCGGACCAGGTCGTAGGGTGCGGTGTCGCCAATCTCCTTGGCGGCGACGCGCACGGTGCCGCTGGAGCGCTCAACCTCGCCACCCAAGGCGTTGATGATCTGGACCATGAAGTTGGTGTCCGAGACATCCGGGACGCGCCGGATGATGCAGTCCTCATCGGTCAGCAG
>JBILQA010000097.1:0-8451 GCA_044373535.1 Akkermansiaceae bacterium
CGAGCAGGCGGACCTTGGGGCCGATCTTCAGAGTGAGCGTCAGGCCGCCTTCAACTTCGTAGCGGCCGTTGCCCGCCTCCTTCACAGCCTTGCCGCGCACTAGCAGCACCGCTAACGGCTCGGTGGGCGCCGCGTCCGCGCGCAGCGTGCGCACCAGCGTCCTGGCGCCGTCGGCCGCGTAGTGGTCCAACAAGCGGCAGCCGCCGGATTCCAGCGAGAATGTTAGGTCTGCGGCGCCTCCCACCTTGTAGCCGCGGAAGCGGGTGGCGAGCTGTGGCTGGTCGGGCCAGCGGCTGGCAGATTCCGCCACGGAGGCGAATGCAGGGGCGTTGCTCAGGCGGGTGACGTCCTCGCCGGCGGGTGGCTCGTCGCCCGCGCCGCGGTCGGTCCAGTGGCGCCCGCCGTCCATGAACAAGCCGTGCCAGACGAGCTCGGGGGCGAAGTTGTCCGCTGACCATGCCAGGTTGACCCCGGCGGGGAAGCCGATGCCGATGGCCCGCGGTGTGGTGCCGGCGATGAAGTTGCGGTAGATCGCCACTTGTCCGCCAAGCGGCTGGACGGGGATGTTAGGCCATGGGTTCGCGCCGCGGCCGCTCTGGTCGGAGAGCCAGCTCCAGCTTTCCATGCCGGGGCCTTTCCAGCCGAGCGAGATGCCGAGGTCACCGCCGCCTTGGACAAACTCGATGCGGATGGGATTGGGGCCCTTGGCCAAGGTGATTTTCGCCTCTTTGGAACGGCCCATCGGGCCGATGTCGAGGATCTCGGCCACCTTGGTCCCCTTGATCGTCACGCGGCTCAGGTCGTCGCTATCGAGCTTGAAGGTGTACTCGCCGTCGGCCGGGGCGTTGAAGTCCGCCTCCCAGAGGACGGCAAAGTTTGCCGGACGCAGGCCGTGGCTGGCGCTGATGAGGCCCGCGTTTTCCTCCTCGATGTTCTGCGCCTTGAGGGTGGCAAAGTCGGGAATCTGCTCAAACTCGCCGAAATACGCCCGCGACGTCAGCTTGCTCAGCGCCGAGGGCTCGACCTTGAGCGGGTGGTCCTTGAGCAACTCCGCGCCCGTCCATGGCTGCTTGCGCGCGGCGCTCTGGCTGCGCACCTCCCTGACCTGCCCGCTGGTGACTACCGACGCGCTGTTGCCCCACGAGGAGCGCACAAAACTCAGCACCGCGGCGATCTCCGCATCACCCAACACCGCCCCGTGCGGCGGCATCGCCAGGTTGTAGGTTTTCCCGCCCACCTCGACAACACCCTCCAGCCCGTTGAGCACGATCTTGATCGGCAGCGCCGCATCCCCGGTCACCCAGGCGCTGTTAGCCAGCGGCGGAAACGCTCCGCCCGTCGCCCCCTTGCCGTCCGCCCCGTGGCACGCCGAGCAGTTCAACGCAAACAGCTGGCCGCCATCCTGCGCGGATACCAGCCCCGCACCGGCAAACAGAAGAAAAAGGACGTGTCGCTTCATAACGGATCAAAAGGAAAACCACCAACCTAGCAGGGCAGGCTATCCACCCCGCCCACCGGAGCAACCGTATACGCGCGCCACGGCGGAAAATCTCACCTTTGGCGAAGAAAAGGCGGGCCTAACAACGGAGGCCTTGCTAGTCTTGCACACCTAGGGCCTTTTTAACAATTGGCGAAGCTCTTGGGCAAAATGCGAACAATGCGTGCACCCGCGCCACGAACCGCTAAATAAAAAACTAAATCTGAGAGATTCTTCGTCGTTACGCAGGGAGCAGGGCGCCGCCGCCCGCAGCCCTGGAAGCCAACCCGCCCATCGGTCTTTTTTTGTGTTAAGAAAACGAGTTGCCATCGTCACGAGTTTCACCCGCCTGGGCCAGTGGCGCGGAATCATGCGCTACGGCCAGCAAGCGGGCTGGATTTGCCAGCGGCATGATGCGGGCACCCTGGATCGCTTGGTCAAATGGAAGCCCGACGGGATTCTTTTCCAAGTTGATGAGTTTGACCAACCGCTGCTGGATTTCATTGCCACGACGGCCACGCCGCGCGTCGGGCTGCGCGCGCTGGCAGGCCACGAGGAGTCGACGCCACTTGTGCTCAATGACCTTGCGAGTTTCGGGCGGAAGATTGCGGCCCATTTCATCGCCAACAACTACCGCCGCCTGTGCTATCTGGGACCGCATGCGGATGTGATGGCGAATGCCGGCAGGACGTATTTCCAAGGGATGGAGGAAGTGGCGCGGGCCCATGGGATTCCGCTTGAGTGCATCTTCCCGGACCAGGCGGCGACGTGGAAGTCGCTGGGGCTGGTGTACCGGCGCCGGGCATCGACGCGTTGGGACCGGTTTTGTGAACTTGGGCCCGCCTTGATTGACCATCTGGTGAAAGACCCCGAGCCAGTTGCCTTTTTCTCGACCTTTGTGGAACCCGCCATGGAGTTCATGGAGATGGTCGACGAGCGCCAGATCGCCATCCCGGGACGCATCGGCATGGCGGCGCAAACCGACGATGCCTTGATCGGCTTGGTCACCAAGGTGCCCCTGACTTGCATCGTCCCGGACTACGAGCGCCAAGGGATCGAGGCCGCCAGCCTGCTTGATCAGATCCTGCGCGGCGAGGCGGTGGCCAGCAACCACCGCAGCTTCATCGCCGAGCACCAGTTTGTCCTGCGCGACAGCTCACGCCAGATCGTGACGTCCGACCTGCAGGTCAGCCAGATGTTGGACCACGTGCGCCGCAACGCCCTGGACTTCGGCTACACGCCCGAGTCACTCGCCCATGCGTTTGGCTGCTCGTTGCGCCTCATCCAGATCCGCTTCCGCAACACCCTGCAGCGCGGCGTCGCGGAAATCATCCGCGAACACCGCACCCACCACGCCGCCGAACTCATCTGCAAGACCAACATGCCCTTGCAGCAAATCGTCAGCGAATGCGGCTTCTCCGGCCACCACCAGTTGGAACGCGCCGTCAAAAAAGCCTACGGCCTCAACCCGTCCGCCCTGCGAAAAAATCAGGGGCAGGAATCCTGATACTAACAACAAAAACCCGGGCGCTGGGGCGTGCGGTTGTTTCTTTGGATTTGCATTCGCGCCGGTGATCGGGGTTTCTGCCCGAAACAACTCACTCACCCGCAACGATGTTCGAACCCAGCTCAGCCATCCCCCAGCTTCTCACGATTGCCGCGTCCGAGGCGGCGGCGGCCGGACCGGCCGATTATCCCGCGCGGCGCGAGCGGGCATGGCTCCTTGCCAAGGAGCACGACGCCACATTGGATGCCTTGCTTTGTTGCGACGCGCACGACATCCACTACCTAACAGGGGTGCACGAGGGGATTTTCTGGCTGGCGCTGAGTGCGGAGGGAACGTTTGGGATATCGCGCCACATGCTGATCGAGGAGGTGCGGGCGGAGGCGCGTGGCTGTGAGATATTGCTGCCATCCGCGGAGTTCACCTCGCCCGTGGATCAGGAGAAGTTCTTGGTCGATGAGCTGGTGAGGCGCGGGCTGAAGTGCGTGGGCACGGTGTTGGGCCGGATGTCGGCACCGATCTATCTGAAACTAACCGGTCCATTGAGCGCGGACGGGCGTTTCACGCTGAGGAGCGTGCCGGATGGCGTTGGGAGTTTGCGCGCGGTCAAGGACAGCGGGGAGATTGCGCTGGTGCGGCATTGCGTGGCGATTGCCGAGCGTGCGCTCAGTGATTTGGTGCTGGCTGGCGCGCAGGCATGGATCGGGCGCAGCGAGCGCGAGCTGGCGGCCGAACTGGAGGCCCGGATGCGCGCGTTGGGAGCTGACCGCCAAGCATTTCCGGGCACCGGCCTGATTGTCGGCGTGGGTCCCAACAGCGCCAGCGCCCACCACCAATGTGGCGACACCCGCGTCAAACATGGCGACACCGTGCTGGTCGACTGGGGCGCGGAGCTCAACAGCTACCGCAGCGACATGACCCGAACGTTCTTCATTGGCGAGATCCCCGAGTTCGCGCAGCGCGCTTACCCGGCCGTCGAGCAGGCGATGCACCGCGCGGCTGCAGCTTTGCGGCCGGGCGCGCTGACCCACGAAATTGACAGCCTTGCCCGCGAGACGATCAAGGCGGCAGGCTATCCGGAATTTTATTACGGTGTTGGCCACGGCATCGGCCTCGACATCCATGAGTCTCCGTGGCTGCGCATCAATGGCGGCGAGCGCCTTGAGAAAAACATGATCACCACCGTTGAGCCGGGAATTTACCTCCCCGGCATCGGCGGCATCCGCATCGAGAACGACTACCTCATCACCGCCGATGGCCACGAGTGCCTTGGCTCGATGACGACGCGCCTCGAGGACATGCTTATTTGCTAGAGCTGGGTTTTCGCGCGCAACCGGCCAGGTGGAGCGGCCATGCTCAAGTTGCAGCGTCTCAGGGTGGCGGGAACTCGCCCGTGCGGAAGCGTTCGCGCTGGCGCTGGATCTGGAAGTCATTGGGCATGGCAGCCAGCGCCTTGTCAGACCATTCGAGCGCCATGGCGCGGTTACGGCGGGCAAAGTGAAGTTCCGCGCAGGTGTCCAGATACGCCGCGTTGGGTCGGCGCTCGATGGCCTGTTGGATGAATTTTTCGCCCTCGTCGAGTCGGCGCGACGCTCTGGCCGAGATCCACGCCAGAGTGTTGCAGGTGTTGTCGGCAGCGGGATAGCGCTGGAGCGCGCGCTGCAGGTGGGACCAACTGAGCTCGAAGAGCTCATCGTGTAACTTCGTGAGCTTCGCCTCGCGCAAGGCGGGGAAGAAGTCGTCCGCGAGGGTCCCCTGCCCCGGGCTGAATTCGCCAGCGCGGCGGATGATCTCCTCGGCCTGCTTGGCTTTCCCGGCCTTGTGGTCGCGCATTCCGCGGGCCAGATCGGCCGTCAGGCGCGGCAGCAGCCTGGAGCTTGGAAGGTACATGTTGAATCCATTGAGGCTGTTGAGGGTGATGACCTCCTGCAGGGCTGCGGCAAGTGTCCAATCACGGTTGCTTAAGGCATGCTCAGCAAGGCCCCCAATCTGGGGCAGGGAAACGTCATACGATGCGCCGGTGATTGCCTGCATCCACGCGGGGGTTCCTGGATCATTTTCCATGAGGATTTGGCGCAGGTAGCCGACGGCTTTTTCGTTGTCGCCGATCCCCTGGTGCGAGCCGGCCAGGGTGAGCAGCAGCGTGGGGTGCCCAAATGCAAGCAATTCAGAGCGTTCCAGCCATTCCTGGCTTTCCTTGCGGGCACCCGACTTGCGCAGGAACATCGCGAGATCCTGACCAAGGTCCAAGCGGTTCGGCTGCTCCTGCATGAGCGCACGGCAATAGGCAGCGGCCTCCTCCCAGCGTCCGCTCAGGCTGAGCAGATGCATGTAGAGTTTGGCGTAGTCGCCAATCATACCGATTTTGTTGACCTCGGTGAGGACCTTGAGGGCCATCGGCAGGTCCATCCGGTCGCCGGTGCGCGAGGCCGAGGGACACGTGACGCGCAGCAGCATCTCCAAGGCCGACTCACGCTCGGCACCGATGGCGGCCTGCGCTTCCTCCCAGCGGCGCTCCACCACGGGCCCCGCCAGCCGCGGCTCCTCGGATCCACCAAAGAGTGACTCAAGGATCCTCAATCGCTCACGCGGTGCCGGCGGATTGGCTCCGGCGCCAAGGTACTGCCACCAGCGCAGGACCACCGGCTCCTCGCCGTAAAAGGTTTCCACGATTTCCGCCCAACGTCCCTCAGCCTCACGCGGGGTCTTGGCGCCAGCAACATAGGCCTCCAGATCGTCCAGAACCGCGAGGAAAACCCCGGCATCATGAAGCGCACCAAGGGTAGCAAGCGCCTTTTCCGCGTCCTCCTTGCGCTCAGTTTCCAGCAATGGCCCAATGACTTGGCGGAAACCGACCAAATCTCCGCGACGGTGCAGGAACTCCGCAAGCAGCAGCACTGGGCCGCTGGTAACCATCGGGTTCTCCTTGTCGTAGGTTTTGAGCTGTTTGGCCGTCCATGCCACATAGTCCGGCTTTAGCGGGTCGATCCCCAAGGCTGCAAGCGCCTCATCGGTGCGCTCTGCCTGGTCAAAATAGGTGAAGCGCTGATCAACCTCACCGGTCGCCATCAACGCTTCGCCGCGCGAGACCTCGCCAAGGGCAAATAGGCTGTTCACCCCGAAAACCTGCAGCTCATCAGCGCCCTCCTGGCGCGCGACGCGAGCCATATCCTCAAGCAGCCGGGGATCGATCTTGTTGGTCGTAAAACGCTGCACGGCAGCCTCAACGTAAATGTGTTGGAACACCGTGACATCATCCCCCTTGGTCTGGAGCTCAAGCCACGGGACTGGATCTCCCTGCAGTAGGCGCAGGCCCGCCACCGTGGCCTCGCGCTTCAAGGCGCTCGCCTCAGCCAAAGCCGCCTCGATGTTGCCCGCGGCACGGTACAGCGCGAGGCGCCATTGCTGACCCTCCTCGCCCGCCAAGGTAGCAGCACGCTTGATTTCCTCATTGAGGGTGCCACGCGCACGATGGAATGCGGCCAAGTTGGCCAAGCCACGGTCGTCCCGCGGGGCCATCTTCAACAGGCTCAGCGCCTCGTCGGCATTCCCCGCGATCAGGGCCTGGCGTGCGGCAGCGGGCGCCACCTCGGTGATGACCCCCAGCAGCGTGGTGCGGGCTTCCGCGTTCTGCTCCAGATCATAGAGGCGAAGGACTTGCTTGTAGGCCTTTTCGCGAATCAGCCGGCCGACAATCGCCAGCTTCTTCTGGTTGTCGCTGGCCTGGTATTCCTCGACGAGCTTGCGCACCTCCGGTGAAGCCTCCGGCCCGACGCCGAGCTCAATCTTGCGGATCAAATCCCGCGCGCGAAACACCACCTCAGGATCAGGAGACTTGGCAGCCTGCTGCAATAGCCCGAGCACCTCCCTGCCACGCCCCCAAAGTTCCATGGTGGCCGTTTCACGCAGGTCAAACGACTCACTGCCAAGTTCTTGAATCCAGCGCTCGGGTCCCATTTGCGGCGCCCCGGCCGCGGAGGCCGGCGGTTCCGCCGCCCCGAGGCCGCCCACAGTGAGGGGCGCGAGCAAGAACACCAAACTTGCGAAACCCAGCATGTGATTTGCGACCATCCTGCCCACAAAGTCACAGACTGCGCTGGAAAATCAATCCTATCCTCAGGCAGCAAGATGCTTATCTTGGCGCTCAACCTTTCAGGGGGGCTACTTCCCGATACAGAACTGGGAGAAAATTTCCCCGAGGATCTCGTCGGTGTCGACGCGGCCAGCGATTTCGCCCACGGCGGCAAGGCCGTCGCGCAAGTCGGCGGCCACAAACTCCGGGCTGTGGCCAGTGGCGAGCTGACTGCGGCCGGCCTCCACCGAAGCCAACGCACGGCGCAGGCAGTCCTGGTGGCGCGCATTGATGGCAACCGAATGCTCACCCCAATCGGCCACCCCAAGGGAGAGCGCCGCCTGGATCTGCTCCGCAAGAAGCTCCGCACCGGCCTCCTCGCGACAGGAAAATGCCAGGCCGCCGCTGCCCTGCCAATCAGGGTGCAGGCCAAGGTCCGACTTATTGAGGATGAGTATCCGTCTGGAGGAAAACGGATCCAACAAATCCTCGCGCGGTGCGCTGCCATCAACCACCTCGAGCACTAAATCGGCGCGGCTGAGCTGCTGGAACGAGCGGCGGATTCCCTCCGCCTCAATGGCATCTCCTCCGTCGCGGATCCCAGCGGTGTCGATCAAGCGCAGTGGAATCCCCGCCACATTGACAACCTCCTCAACGGTGTCGCGTGTCGTCCCCGCCGTGGGGCTGACAATGGCTCGCTCGTAGCCGAGCAGCAGGTTGAGCAGGCTCGACTTGCCGACATTCGGCTTGCCGTAGATCACGGTCCGCACGCCCTCGCGCAGGATCCTCCCTTGATCGGCGGTGGCAAGCAGCGCGCAAAGAGCGGCAATCAAGCGGTCGATGCGCGCCAGCATGGCCGCACCGGTGTCAGGGTCGATGTCCTCGTCGGGAAAATCAATATACGCCTCAAGGTGAGCGACGACGCCGAGCAAATCGGCACGCAGTTCCTCGGTACGGCGGCCCAGGCGGCCCTCGCGCTGCTCGTGGGCGGCACGCATCGCGAGCTCGGTCTGGGCGCTGATGAGATCCATGACTCCCTCAGCCTGCGTGAGGTCCATCCGCTGGTTGAGGAACGCCCGTTGGCTGAACTCGCCCGGCTCGGCGAGCCGCGCGCCCGCCTCAAGCAGCGCGTTGAGCACCTTGCGCGTGACGAGCACGCCGCCGTGGCAGCCGATTTCAACCACGTCCTCGCCAGTGTAGCTCCTCGGAGCGCGAAACACCGTAAGCAGCACTTCATCGACAAGCGCTCCCGCGGCATCCCGCAACTCCACCAGGACCGCATGGCGCTCAGGCGCCTTGCTGGCCCGCCCAGCCGCTAGCCGGTCAGCCACGGCGATTGCCTCGGGCCCGGAAATGCGCAGCAAGGCCACGGCGCCCATCCCCATCGGGCTGGCGACC
>JBILQA010000098.1:0-8430 GCA_044373535.1 Akkermansiaceae bacterium
GCCCTGGGCGACAAGGATTTGGGAGCGCACCAGGTCAATCCCGGTGACGCACTCCGTCACGGTGTGCTCGACCTGGATGCGCGGGTTCATCTCGATGAAGAACCAGTCGTTGCGGTCCATGTCATAGAGGAACTCGACGGTGCCGGCGTTGTCGTAGCCGATGCCCTTGGCCAGCTTGACGGCCGCGTCGCAGAGGTCCTGGCGCACTTTTGGCTCGAGGTTCACCGACGGGGCGATTTCTACCACCTTCTGATAGCGCCGCTGCACCGAGCAATCCCGCTCGTGCAGGTGGACGACGTTGCCGTGCTGGTCGCCGAGAATCTGCACCTCGATGTGCTTGGCCCGCGCAATGTAGCGCTCAAGGAAAACCGCGGCGTTGCCAAACGCCCGCTCCGCCTCGCTGCGCGCCTCTTCCAGCAGCGGTTGGAGCTGCGTCGCCTTCTCCACGACCCGCATCCCGCGGCCGCCGCCGCCAAATGCCGCCTTGATGATCAACGGGAAGCCAATCTCATGAGCCACCCGCAGGGCCTCATCCGGATCGTCGATCGGCTCGTTGGTCCCCGGAAGTGTTGGAACATTGTACTCCGCCGCCAATGCCCGCGCCGCGGTCTTGTCTCCCATGTTCTCCAACAAAAGCGGGGCGGGCCCGACAAAAGTGATGTTAGCCTCGGCGCAGGCGCGCGCAAAGGCGGCGTTCTCGCTCAGAAACCCGTAGCCGGGATGGATCAGGGTGACGCCCTTGGCCTTGGCGATGGCGACAATGCCCTCGATGTCCAGATAGGCGCCGACGGGCCCCTTGTCCTGGTTGAGCGCGTAGGCCTCGTCGGCCTTGAAGCGGTGGCGCGAGAAGCGGTCCTCCTCGGCGTAGATGGCCACGGTGCGCAGGCCCAGCTCGTTGGCGGCGCGGAAGATGCGGATGGCGATCTCGCCGCGGTTGACGGCCATGAGCTTCGGCGCGCTGGGTTGGGAAGGCATGGCACTATCTAGGAAGCCACAGCCGCCGCTGTCCAAGGGAAAGATTCCCCGCCGGAGCCCGGGGAGGCGAACAGGAGGACCGCGGGTCTTGCCGCGCGGCTGGTTCTGCGCTTAGGCTCGGGACATGATGAAGCGCCGGAAGTTCCTGGTCTTGCCATTGTTAGGTGCTGCTGGAGCCGGCATTGGCCGGGCTGCGGCGGACGGCGGGCCTGGGAAGTGGCAGGAGAGCCTGCAATACCATCGGCACTACACGGCGGAGTCCTACGAGCCGCCGTCCGCGGAGGCGATCCGTCCGCCGGCGCGGGCGACCTTGGAAGTCGAGTTGGACATCCCCGGCGGCGAACGGGTCGTGGCGCTCACCGGCGACAACGGGGAGGTGAAAGGCTACAAGCTCGACGGCAAGAAGGCACCGGAAGGGTTTTCCCCCGGAGCTTCGGTACTGACAAAGTTCAAGCTACGCTGGGACGGCAAGGAGGTGCCGATTGCCGAGCGGTTTTGGAGCGACCTATTGCGCCTGCAGATTGTGACGTCGGATTTGACGACCAAGCAGGTCGCCGCTGAGCATGTCGGGCAGCTCATCGAGTTTCACGCCAAGCTGATGCACCCGCGGGTGATGATCTCCGCCGAGGAGGGGACGTTGCTTATCGAGTGGGCGCGGCGCGAGGAGGGCGAGGGGCACTCGACTCTTCGTTGGATGGTCAGCCGGAATGGCACGGTGTTGCGCCACCGCCTGCAAGCTCAGGGAGGCTGAGGGAGAATCCGCTGGCAAGGGCCCAGCGCCCGGAAAGGAGAAAATCACGCGCGGGCCGGCTGAAAATCATCCAGTCACAGCGTCAGCTGCGCGCCGAGTTCGACGACCCGGCCAGGCGGGAGGTGAAAGTACGCCGTGGCCGGCGAGGCATTGCGGGCCATCGCGGCAAACACGGCCAAGCGGACCCGGTCAAGCACGCTGGCGTTTTTTGGCATGCCATAATTTTCGCGGCCAAGGAAGTAGGTGCCCTTGCCGGGAGAGAAGGCGAGGGCCTCGGGCAGGCGTGTGCGTAGAGCGACGGGGACGTTGGGCGTGTCGGCAAAGCCAAAGCTCAGGGTGACGCGGTGGACGCCCTGTCCAAGGTCTTCGTGGTGAAGGGATTCGTGGGGGTTCACGTGGGGCTGGTCGAGGGTTTCGATATGCAGCAGCAGAACGCGCTCGTGCAGGACCTGGTTGTGTTTGAGGTTGTGGAGCAGGGCGTTGGGGACCGCGGTGCTGCGCCCGCTCATGTAAATGGCCGTTCCAGGCACGCGGTGGATGTTGCCTCTCGCGAGGTCGGAGAGCAGGTCTTTAACCGGCAGGGCCGTCTGGGTGATCCGGCTGAGCAGGCGGCGGCGACCCCAGAGCCAGGTGAGCATCAGGCTAACAAGAACGGCGGCCGCGGTGATCGGCAACCATCCGCCGTGGAAGATTTTCGCCGCGTTGGCTGACAGGAAGGCACCGTCGAAGGCGAGGAATCCCAGCGTGGCCGCGCCCGCTTGCCAGCGCGACCATTTCCAGGCTGCCCGCGCCGCGAAGAAAAACAGCATCGAGGTGATCGTCATCGTCAGCGCAATGGCAATCCCGTAGGCCCCCGCCAAGCCCGACGAGGAGCGGAACGTGAAGACCAGCAGAATACAG
Organism: Akkermansiaceae bacterium; assembly: GCA_044373535.1. Classification (GTDB taxonomy): domain Bacteria; phylum Verrucomicrobiota; class Verrucomicrobiia; order Verrucomicrobiales; family Akkermansiaceae; genus JBILQA01. The sequence continues at coordinate 2,627 of JBILQA010000098.1, forward strand.
GCAATCGCCAGCAGCCAGTTGACCAGCGGCACATAGACTTGGCCAATGGCCTCCTCGGAGGTGTGGCAGATGCGCACCCGCGGCATGCAGCCAAGTTGGACTGCCTGGGTCGTCAGGGAGAATGCCCCGGAAATGAGCGCTTGGCTGGCAATAATGGCCGCGGCGGTGGCCAACACCGTCAGCGGAAAACGCAGCACATCGGGCGCCATCAGGAAAAACGGACTGCGGATGGCACTTGGATCGTTGGCCAGCAACGCGGCTTGCCCCAGGTAGTTGAGCACCAGGCCGGGGAAGACCACCGCAAACCACCCCAAGCGGATCGGGCGGACGCCGAAATGGCCCAAGTCCGCGTAGAGGGCCTCGCCGCCGGTGACCGCCAGGAAAACCGCGGCAAGCAGCGGGAACGCATGGTCCCACTCGCGCACCATGAAGAAAAACCCCGCCGTCGGGCTGATGGCCATCAGCACCTGCGGATGGGTGATGATCATCCGCACGCCAAGTATCCCCAGAACCGCGAACCACACCAGCACCACCGGCCCAAACAACCTCCCCACCAACCGCGTCCCGTGCCGCTGGATGGAAAAAAGCGCCAGCAAGATCCCAATGGTCACCGGCACCGTCCACTCCGCCACCGCCGGCGCGCTAACCGCCAAGCCTTCCACCGCGCTGAGCACGGAAATGGCCGGCGTCAGCATTCCGTCCGCGTAAATCAACGCCGCCCCCGCCAAGCCCAGCAGCAGGATCATCTGCGATTGCCTCGCCGTGGCATTCTTTGCCGCGGAGCGGATCAACGTGGAAAGCGCTAAAATCCCGCCCTCGCCGCGGTTATCCAGCCGCAAAATGACAAACAAGTACTTCAGCGAGACAACTAGGATGAGCGACCAGACGACCAACGAGGCGGCCCCAACGAGATTTTCTGTCCCCATCGGCGCGCCGTGGCGACCCGTAAAGCACTCCCGGAACGCATACAGCGGGCTGGTGCCGATGTCCCCGAAGACAATTCCAAGGGCGGCCAAGGTCGTCGCCGCAAGTCCCGTTTTACGCGACTGAGTATGATTAAGGGCAGAGCTCATCGTCGAGGCACCCTGTCCTCGCCACCCAACAAACAAACCCGCCCGCGCCTTGCCAGCACCAATTTGCCCCCAACCCGGAAGACCGCCCCGGCCGACGGCGGCCTCATTCCTGAAGCCGCCCCCGGGGAAAACCTACTGACCGCCCGTGCCACCAGTCCCGCTGCCAGTCCCGGTGCCAGTCCCGGTGCCAGTCCCGGTGCCAGTCCCGGTGCCAGTCCCGGTGCCGCCAGTCCCGGTGCCGCCAGTCCCGGTTCCGCTGCTGGACCCCGCGCCTGACTCGCTGCTTGTGCCGCCGCGCGGCTTTGTCCCGCTCGCGTCGCTGCCGCGCTTGTTGTCACACGAGGCAAGGCCTGCGACCAAGCCGCCGGCTGCCAGAACGCCCATCACTGTTTTGAGTTTGATCGTCATCTCATGCCGGTCCCAGCAAGCCGCGTTCCATCTCCGCCGCGTCCCCCGGAGGCTTGCACCTGCTTGCCACGGTCGCGCCGCCGCCCCATCACGCCAACAATGCGCAATCCCCCGCCAGCGGCGGAAATGCAAAATGCGCCGCGTTCTAACAGCCCAGGGGGCCGCGCCGCGGCCTAGATTTTCGCCAACACGCGCTCGAAGACGTCGAGGGTGTCGTCGAGATCGGCCTCGGTGTGGGCGAGGGAAATGAATCCGGTTTCGTAGGGGCTCGGAGCGAGGTAGACGCCGTTTTCAAGGCAGCCCCAGAAGAACTTCCTAAAGAACCCGAGGTCCTGCAGCAGGACGTCGCTGACGTTACGGATGTCCCTGTCGCCGAAGAACAAACAGAACATCGAGCCCGCCCGGTTGAAGCGGTGGGGGACCCCCTTGGCGGTGAGCAGGGCGCGCAGGCCCTCCTCGAAATAGGCGCCGAGGGTTTCCAGGCGGGCAAAGCCCGACTTGCTGTCGAGCTCGCGCAGCTGGCAGAGGCCGGCGGCCATCGCCAGCGGGTTGCCGCTGAGCGTGCCTGCCTGATAGACCGGGCCGACCGGCGCGAGGAAGTCCATGACCTCGGAGCGGCCGCCAAAGGCGCCCACCGGCAGACCGCCGCCGATGACCTTGCCAAAGCAACTGAGGTCCGGCGTGATGCCCTCGATGCCCTGGACGCCCGCCTTGCCGAGGCGGAAGCCGGTCATCACCTCGTCGAAAATCAACAGCGCGCCGTGCTGGCGCGTCATGGTTGTTAGCAGCTCGAGAAACCCCGGCTGCGGCAGGACCAGCCCGGCGTTGGCCGGATAGGACTCGACGATGACGGCGGCAATCTGGTCGCCCGCGGCCGCGAAGGCCGCCTCCAGGGCCGCCGGGTCGTTGTACGGCAGCACGATGGTTAGCTCGGCAAACGCCTTGGGCACCCCCGCGGAGTCAGGCTCGCCATGGGTCAGCGCGCCGGATCCGGCCGCCACTAACAACGAGTCGCTGTGCCCGTGGTAACAGCCGTCAAACTTAACAATCTTGTCGCGCCCGGTGAATCCGCGCGCCAGCCGGATGGCCGACATCGTCGCCTCCGTGCCCGAGTTGCACATCCGCACTTTCTGCACCGAGGGCACCCAATCGACAATCGTGCGGGCCATCTCGATTTCAAACGGGTTGGGGATCCCGAAGGAAATCCCCGACTTGGCCACCTCGTGGATCGTCTGGATGACGCAAATCGGCGCGTGCCCGAGGATGTTAGGGCCCCAGGACCCGATGTAGTCGATGTAGCTCTTCCCGTCGACGTCCTCGATCCGGCAGCCCTTGGCCTTGCGGACGAAGAACGGCTCGCCGCCGACGTTGCGGAATGCCCGCACCGGCGAGTTGACCCCGCCCGGGATGAGTTCCTGGGCGACCTTGAAGAGTTTGCTGGAAAGCTGGCCTGGCATGGCCACAGCCTGGGCTGGCGGCGGAAAATGCCAATTGAATTCAATCCGGCAAATGCGTTAGGGTTGAGTTGCCCGGGGGCTGTTTGGCTCCTTTTGTTTTCCCGAATTGGTCCTATAGATACCGGTATGAAAAGCGCCTTCGTGGTCTTCTTCGCGGCTTTGCTGATGCTTCCGCTGGCCGCCAAAAGCGAGCGCAAGTCGCTCTTGGACAGCGATCCTGACGTCATCTACCGGGAAGACTTCGCCAAGGAGCGGATTGACCTTCTGGTGGTCAAGTCCGTGGTGGTGTTCGCCACCAAGGAGGGCGGCCGCCAGTTGGGGACCATTCCGGAAGGGCGCAAGGTTGAGTTCCTTGGCATGACCGAGAAGGCCTACCGGGTGCGCGGCGAGGGCGTCCACGCCGGTGTCGCCGGCTGGGTCTCCCCGCAGGCGCTTGGTTCGAAAGATCCCGAGTTTGTCGAGAACCTCAAAAAAGTCTACCAGCGCCAAATGAAGGTGCGCGAGCTCCTCGCCGCCGAGGAGATCGCCATCGGCATGTCGCTCGACGAGGTCTCCCAGGTGTTGGGTAAGCCGACCAAGACAACCGTGCGCCAGACGGCCACCGGCCAGGCCGGAACTTGGGAGTACATCACCTACGAGACCATCACCCAGTACCGCACCATGCAGGATCCAGTCACCGGCCAGGTTTACCGCCAACCGGTCGGCACCATCCGCGAGGAAAAAGGCAAGACGGTCATCGAATTCGCCGATGACGCGGTCACCGCCATCGAGGAAAGTGAATCAGCCAAGCGCAAGTCCGGCATTTCTGTCCTGCCGCCGATCGTCCTGCGCTGGTAGCGCTCGCAAGCTAAGCTCAAAGCGCCACCCGGGGACTGGGGGAGGTCACTCCGAGGAAATGGGTGGGGTAGGCTAAGAATGTGAAAATCAAGGTGATCATTGAGCCCGGGGATGACGGCTATTTCGTTGCCCGGTGCCCGGCGCGCAATATTCTACCGCTTGGGAACGATCGCTTCCGTCACCGCAGCACCCCGCGCTCGCTGGTGCGGATGAAGTCGATGAGCTTGGCGACGTTCGGGTCCGCGCCCGCCGGATCGGCCTCAAGCTCGGCGAGCGCCTCGTCAAGGGTGCCGAGCTTTTTGAGGAAGAGTTTTTTATAGGCGGTTCTAAGCGCCCGGATCTGCTCGTCGCTGAACCCGCGGCGCTTCAGGCCCACCAGGTTGAGGCCGCGGGTCGAGGCCGGATTGCCCTCCACGATGGTGAAGGGCGCCACGTCCTGGGTGATCCGCGAGCAGCCGCTGACCATCGCGTGGGCGCCGATGCGCGTGAACTGGTGCGCCGCTGTTAGCCCGGAGATGATCACGTGGTCCTCCACCAGACAGTGGCCGGCCAGGGTCGCGTTGTTGGAGAAAATCGTCTGACTGCCCACCTGGCAGTCGTGGGCGATGTGGACGTAGGCGAGGAACAGGTTGTTAGACCCGATGCGTGTCGGCAGCTCGGCGAAGGTGCCGCGGTTGACGGTGCACGACTCGCGGAAGACGTTGTGGTTGCCGATTTCCAGAAAGGTGGGCTCGCCCTTGTATTTGAGGTCCTGGGCCTTGCCGCCGATGGAGGCGAAGGGGAAGAACTCGTTGTCGTGGCCCGCGGTGGTGGTGCCTTGGATGACGACGTGGGAGTGCAGGACACAATTGGCGCCGAGGGTGACATCGTCACCGACAAGGCAATAGGGGCCGACCTTGACGCTCGGATCGAGGTTAGCCTTGGGCGAGATGATGGCGGTCGGATGGATCATGGGCGCGCCCCTTTGAACCACGGAAGGAGAACGGCGGCACGCGAAATTTTACCCGATGCGCCGCCCCGGTGCTGCGCCACCTGCCACAGGAGCCGCTGCCTAATCACTCAGCGATGGGCGCGAAGCCACCCAACTCAACGAGCTTGGACTCCATCGCGCGGGCCCAAAGTTGGAAGCCCAGCGCCTTGGGGTGCAGCAGGTCAGGCATGATCGCCGGGGGCAGCGAGCCGTCCGTGGCAAGGAAGCATGGCGCCAGGTCAAGGAAGTGGACGGACTTGCCGTCCGCCGCGCCTTTGACGAGCTCATTGACCTCAGCGTTGCGCACCCGCAGCGGGTCATCCGCTCGGCCGCCGCGCGGGAAAATTCCCAACAGGAGGATCGGCATGGTCGGCCGGCGGTCGCGCAGCAGGGCGACAATCTGGCGGATTGCGTCGGCGGTTTCCTGCGCCGGGCGCATGGCCTGGCCGGTGTTGTTGGTGCCGATCATTAACACGGCCACCTTGGGATCGAGCTGCGGGGGGAGTTCACCGTTGAGCAGGCGCCAGAGGACGTGCTCGGTGCGGTCGCCACTGAAGCCAAGGTTGAGGGCCTTGCGCGGGGCGTAGTACCTGTCCCAGACCGCCTTGCCTTCGCCTTCCCAGTCGTTGGTGATGGAGTCACCGATGAAGAGGATGTCGGCGCCAGCCTGCGCGGCCTTGGATTTCTTGCTATGGCGCTCCTTCCACCAGGGGTCGGCCAGACGCTCGGCGGGCACCGTCGAGTCGCTCACTCCGTAGTCCGCCCGCAGGGCGTCATAGCGCTTGTGCATCATCGCTGCAGTCTCGGCGTAGGCGGCGGAGGCGTGCACGTTTGTTAGCTCCGACGGATCCCTCTCCAGGTCAAACAGGTTCCACTCATTGCTGTTGGGGAAGTGGATCAACTTGTAGCGCGCGGTGCGCACGCCGTCGTGGCGGGCGACGTGGTGCATGTCCTCGCCGGAGTAGAGGTAATAGATGGAGTCGCGCCAGTTTGGCGGGGTGGCGCCGTCCTTGAGGATTGGCAGGAGGCTCTTGCCTTGGATGTCCTTGGGGATCTCCG
>JBILQA010000099.1:0-8427 GCA_044373535.1 Akkermansiaceae bacterium
ATTTACACGACGATTGACCGTGACGTCCAGGAGGCGGCGACCAAGACGCTGGAGGAAACGCTGGCAAAGGCTGAGAGTCAGCCGGGATACGGGCACCAGAAGATGGCGGAGCACCGGCGGGAAGAGGGGAAGGCTCCGACCTTCCTCCAGGGTTCGGTTTTGATGATAGACCACAGCACGGGCGAGGTGCTGGCGCATGTCGGTGGGCGGGATTTCAGCCGGACGCAGTATGATTTCATCGAGTCAGGCCGGCGGCCGCTGGGCACGGCGTACTTTCCATTCATCTACACGGCCGGGCTGCTGAAGGGCTCGACGCCGGCAAGCACGGTGCTGGACGAGGCGATGGACAACCGCTCGGTGATGGTAGGTGGCCGCGAGGGGATTTTGGGGGAATGGGGGATGGAGACGAAAACGCCGAGCTACGAGGGGGATATCACGGTTCGGCGGGCTCTGGCGGCGTCCAAGATCGCGGCCACGGTGCGCTTCGGCAACACCACCGGGTTGAAGTGGGTGCGCGATGTGGCGGCCGGCTTTGGATTCCACTTCACCAAGACCGATGAGCTGCTGCCGCGCGAGCTTGTCGGCTGGGAGGAAGGGTCGCTCACCGAGCTGGTGCGGGCGTATGCGGTGTTTGGCCGCGGCGGGCGTGAGGCGGCGCGCGAGTTGATCTACCTCAGCCGCATTGAGGATCCCGACGGCAAGGTGTATGCGCAACGCAAGGCGGTGAACCCGGAAGTGCACATCATCGATGAGGCGACGGCGTTCCAGATCCACTCCATGCTCAATGGCTCGCTCACCGACGGCAGCGCCGCGGGAGCGGATCGCAAGCTGCTGCAAAAGCCGTTCCTTGGCGGCGGCAAGACTGGCACGACCCATGATTTCTCCGACAATTGGTTTGTCGGCTACGACAAGCGGGTGAGCTGCGGCGTCTGGGTGGGATTTCTGCAGGGTGCCGGGGAGCCGATTTACGAGGGTGCCTTCAGCCGTGACTTGGCGCTGCCCGTCTGGGTGGCGGCGATGAATGCGGCGCTGCCAAGCTTTGGCGGCAAGGAGATCACGCCGCCGGCGGAAATCGCCCAACTGGCGGTTTGCACCCGCTCGGGCAAGCGCGCCACGCGCAACTGCTACGACACGATCGAGGACTCCTCCACGGCGACGCTGCGCTACCAGCCGACGAGCTACACGGAATACTTCCGCGCCGGAACCGCTCCGACGGCGTTTTGCGACGTCCATGGCGGCGATGGCGGCACCTTGGATCTGGACCGCTCCACGGCGATGATGAACTCCAAGACCTTGCGGGTCGCCCCGATCAGGCCAACCAAGCCGGTGCTCGTCGGCGATGATCCGTATTTTTCGCAGCGCCCGACGCTTGGTCCGCAGACGGATGAATCGGCGCCGCACCTGGGCGGCGGTCAGCGATCGCTGCTTGATCGGCCTGACCTTGGGGACGAGAAGGCAGCGATTGGGCTGCCGCGGCCGAAGCGCTTGGTCATCGAGATTGAGTGATTTCCGGGGCTTGCCTTGGGGTGGTCAAGGAAGCATGACTATCGCGTGTCAGGGGTGAAGGAGCAGAGTTGGAAGGGATTTGTCTGCCCAGGGTGTCGGGTGATATTCCGCGTGCCGCGTGGCCACGGCGGCGGTGCGGTCGGTTGCCCGTCGTGTGCGATGCAGCTGCGCTTGCCGCTGCAAATGAACCGCGTCGATCCGCGGTTGACCACCGAGGCCGAGCCCGCGGCGGACCCGGAACTCGACGTCGCCGCTGATCGTGATCCTGCGCCCGGCACCGCGCGGGCGCGCCGAGGCCGCCGCTTGCCATGGGCGCTCGTGCTTGGCGTGTTGCTGCTGGGCGGCGCAGCGGTGGTGGTTTTCCTTTCCGCCCCGGGTGGCAAAGTGCCTGCGGCCGCGCCGGTGGCGGAAACCATGGCGCCACCCGTGGCGGCGCCGCCGGCAGCCGAGACCGCGGCGCCGGATTCCTTCGCGGCCACCGCGGGACGGGCGCTGGAGATTGAGGCGGTGGGCGCGGACAGGGTGAGGCGGTTTTTGGCCGCGCGCGCGGTGGACGACTATGCGCCGCTGGTGCGTGAGCCGGAAGCGGTGCTGCCGCGGATTCGGGAATTCCTGCCGACAAATCCACCGCGGACGCTCGCCCTACGCAGCATGAAGGTGAGTGTGGCGCCCGGCGGACGATATCTGGCCATCCTCACGCTGGACGATTTTTCCACCCGGCGGATGATCTTGGAGGACACCAGTGACGGGGTTCGCATCGACTGGGAGGCGTGGGTCGGCTGGTCGTCGATGCCGTGGCGCAAGTTCAAGGAAACCAAGGCGAGCGTGGCGCAGGAGTTTCGCGTCACGGCCACGCCGGTGAGCTACTATAACTACGAGTTCGCCGACGAGCAGCGCTGGAGTGCGTGGATGCTCAGCTCACCCCAGGGGGATGATTTCCTCTACGGCTATGTGGCGCGCGATTCCCCCGTGGAGGCCAAGCTCATCAGCCTGAGCAAGCGTGCCGCTGGGGCCGTGACGGTTCTGCTGGCCTTCCAACCCAACGCGACGGCCAACACCATGTGCGAGATCACCGACGTGGTGGCCGCCGGCTGGGCCAGACAATCGGCCGACGCAAGCTCCCACCCAAGCAAGCCATGAACGTACCTTCAGGGATCCCCAGCACCTATGACAAGGTGCTGCAGCTCAACCTCGACCCGCAGATCTACGGGACCTTCGCCGAAATTGGCGCCGGCCAGGAGGTCGCCAACTGGTTTTTCCGCGCCTCGGCCACGGCCGGCACGGTGGCCAAGTCGATATCCGCCTATGACATGACCATGAGCGACGCCATCTACGGCAAGGGCGATCGCTACGTCTCGCGCCAGCGCCTGCGCGCGATGCTGGATCATGAGTACAGCATTCTTGTTGAGCGGCTGACTCCGGGCCGCGGCGCCGACACCACCTTCTTCTCCTTTTGCAACACGGTGCGCGCGCGCGCGTGGCAGGACTTTGACGAGTGCCACGGCTGGCTCGGCATCCGCTACCAAAGCCGCCCGGGCGAGGAGTCCGCCGATATCTTCATCCACGTGCGCCTGCTGGACCAGGAGAACACCGACCAGATGGAGGCGCTTGGCATCCTCGGCGTGAACTTGATCTACGCCGCCTTCTACCACCGCGGCCACCTGCGCCGCTTTGTTGAGTCATTGATCGAGAACCTCACGCCCGGGCGCGTCGAGGTCGACATGCTCAAGTTCCACGGCTCGCGCTTCGAGTTTGTCGACAACCGTCTCTGCGCGCTGCAGTTGGTCGAGAGCGGGCTGACTCCCGCGGCGATGTTTTTGCCGGATGGCGATGTCGTCCAGCCGGCCGAGGCGCTCTACAAGCGCTCGATTTTGCTGCTGCGCGGGTCGTTCAACCCGGTGATGCGCTTGCACCTCGACATGCTCGACCAAGCGCGCCGGGCATTCGGCGTCCAGGCCGGCCCCGCCGTGGCGGAAAACTGCATCGAGCTGTGTGAAATCTCCACACGCAACCTGCTGCGCGAGGGCGTCATTGACCACCTTGGCTTCCTCGACCGCGCGGATGCCCTGCAGGCGCTTGGCAAGACGGTGCTCGTGTCCAACCTGCCGGAGTTCCACCGCGTCGGCACCTTCCTGAGCCGCTACACGACGGCGCCCGTGGGCATCGTGCTGAGCATCGGCCTGCTCAACGAGTTGTTTAAGGAGAAGTGGTCCGAGACCCTCCCCGGCGGCATCCTCGAGTCCTTCGGCCGCTTGTTCAAACACCGCCTGCGGCTCTTCGTCTATCCCTGGTCTCACCGCGGGACGGAGGAACTCGTCACCGTGGAAAACTTCCGCTCACCTGAGGCGATGCACCACCTCTATCAGCACTTGGTGGAAAATGGCCTCATCGCCGGCATCGACAGCGGCGACATCGAGCTGCTGCGCCACACCGGCCGCGACTTGGCAAAAATGGTCCGCGACGGCGACCCGGAGTGGGAGCGCTTTGTGCCGGATGTCGCCCAGGGCGCCGCCCGCCGCGCCTTCATCAAGGAGGCCGAGGCGGCCGGTTAGGCGCGGCCGTTAGCCCTTAGCCGTTCTCAGGGCACCGGCGTCTGCTCAAGGGCCATGCGGATCATGTCCTGCGGAGCGGTTCCGTCTTCGCGGATCAAGCGGTGGCGCATCACGGAGGGGAAGATTGCCTGCACGTGGTCAGGGTGGACCGCCGGCTGGGAATCGAGCACGGCGTGGGCCTGTGCGGCGCGCATGATGGCCAGCGACGCGCGGATCGACACGGCGTGCTCTGCGCCGACTTGGCGCCGCAGGCAGTCGCAGAGCTCGGTGATGTAGGCGGCGACGGCCTCGGACACCGGCAAGGCTGCCGCCTTGGCGCGCAGGGCGCGGATTTCGCCCAGGCTCACCATGGCCTGGGTCTCGCTGACGACCACCTCGCCCGTCGCGTGGGCGAGCAGGACGCGCCGCTGGGTTGCCAGATCCGGCAGTCTCATTTCGATGGATAGAAGAAACCGGTCGAGCTGGGGCTCTGGCAGCGGGAAAGTGCCCGTGGCGTAGGTGTCGTTCTGGGTGGCGATGACCAGGAACGGGTCCTGGAGTGGCCGGGTCGTCCCGTCGATGGTCACCTGCGTCTCGTTCATGCACTCCAACAAGGCGGACTGGATCCGCGGGGATGTGCGGTTGATTTCATCCGCAAGCAGACAGTTGGCAAACACCGGTCCGGGGATGAACTCAAAGACGCCCTGGTCTTGGCGAAACAGGTGGTAGCCAAGGATATCGGACGGCAGCAGGTCGGGCGTGAACTGGACGCGCTTGAACGAGCCGCCAATGGAGGTGGCCATCGCCTGGGCCAGGGAGGTCTTGCCGATGCCGGGGGCGCCCTCGATGAGCACGTGGCCGCCCGCCAGCAGGGCCGTGAGCAGCAGCGTGGCTGGCTCGTGCGCGCCCAGCACGCAAGTGGTCAGGTGCGCGTGGAGCGCGGCAAGCGGTGGGAGTTTGGCGGATCGATCGGTCGCGGCCATGGACATGTGGAATGGGATTCTGGCTCGGGCGGTGCTGTCTGAGCCGCCACAATCATCACCCGCGGAGGCGCGCGGCGGCGAGGCAAATCGCCGCAGGATACAATTGATGTTCAACACCTTGGATGCGCGCATGGAGGCTCCCCGGGGTGTCCTCCGGAAGCACCGGGACGCTCTGCTGGAGGATCACCGGCCCGGTGTCCATGCCGGCGTCGACATAGTGGACGGTGCAGCCGGACTCGCGAGCGCCGGCGGCCACCGCCTGCTCCCAGGCATGCAGGCCGGGAAAGGCCGGCAGCAGCGAGGGGTGGATGTTGAGAATGCGCCCCGGGAAGGCGTCCAACAGCGGCGCCTTGACCAGGCGCATGAAGCCGGCCAGGCAGACGAGCTCGACGCCCGCGGCGGCCAAGGCGGCGGCTGTTTCCTGCTGGGCCTCGGCGGGAAAGCGCAGCGCGTGGCCACGGCAGTCGATGGTGCCCGTCGGGATCCCCGCCAAGCGGGCGCGCTCGAGGATAAAGGCGCCGGGCACATCGGAGAGGACCAGGACGATTTCCGCCTCAAGGGTGCCAGAGTGGATGGCGTCGAGGATCGCCTGCATGTTAGAGCCGGAGCCGGAGCCGAGGATGCCGAGACGGAGGCGGGACATGGGAGATGGTTTAGGCGATTGGGAAGCGGAGGACAGGGAAAATCAATCGGTTGGGGAAAAATCGCGTTGGTGTGGGAGTGGGCGAGTTGGGGCTTGGCCCGGGAGCGGGGCGGTTGGTAGCCTGCGGCCATGATGGACCCGAGGATTGATGAGCTGGCAAAGCAGTTGGTGCGCTATTCAACCAGCGTCAAACGCGGCGAGCATGTCCTGGTGGATGTGGCCGATGTTCCCGACGAGGTGGGCATCGCCCTGCTGCGCGAGATCCGCGACCGCGGCGCGGTGCCATTCCTGCGCGTCGGCCACTCGCGCCTCAACCGCGAGATGCTCCGCGGCGCCACCGACGAACAGTACGAGCTGCTCGCCAAGCACCTGCTCGCCGAAATGCGCGACATGCACGCCTACATCGCCATCCGCGGGAGCCACAATATTTCCGAAACCAGCGACGTGGACTCCAAGCGCATGCGCGTGGCCATGCAGCACCTGCGCCCGGTCATGGACCACCGCGTGAAGAAGACCAAGTGGTGCGTCCTGCGCTGGCCTAACTCCGCCATGGCCCAACAGGCCGGCATGAGCACCGAGGCCTTCGAGGACTTCTACTTCAAGGTCTGCCTGCTCGACTACAAGAGCTTCCTGCCCAGCGCGAAGGCGCTCAAGAAGCTCATGGAGCGCACCGACGCGGTGCGCATCGTCGGCAAGGGGACCGATCTAACATTCTCTATCAAGGACATCCCGGCCATCGTGTGCGCGGGCAACTACAACATCCCTGACGGCGAGGTGTTCACCGCCCCGGTGAAAACCTCAGTCAACGGAGTGATCACCCACAACGCGCCGACGATCTATCAGGGCGTGGCGTTCGACGCGGTGCGCCTGGAGTTTTCCAACGGCAAGGTGGTGGCCGCTGAGGCCGGCTCCAAGACCAAGGAGCTTAACCGGATCTTGGACAGCGACGCGGGCGCGCGCTACGTCGGCGAGTTTGCCCTCGGGTTCAATCCGGTCATCCGCGAGCCGATGCGCGACATCCTGTTTGACGAGAAAATCGCCGGCTCGTTCCACTTCACTCCGGGCCAGGCGTACGAGGAGGCCGACAACGGCAACCGCTCACAGGTCCACTGGGACATGGTCAGCATCCAACGCCCCGACTACGGCGGCGGCGAAATCTGGTTCGACGGCAAGCTCGTGCGCCGCGACGGGAAATTCCTCCCCGAGGCGCTCGCCGGACTTAACAGCTGAGCGGGGCGCGGCCACGGCGGGGATTTCTTTTTCTAGCGGTTCTTGCTTGGGTTAGGACAAGCGGGCTAGCGTCTGAGGCATGAAGCGCGTTGCCGTGATGTTTCTCTCTGTTGGCCTGTTGGCCGTTGCCGCGGCGCAGAGCCTGCGTCCATCCGCCGAGCAGCCGCCGAGCGCCAACCGCGAGTTCCGCGCCGCCTGGGTGGCGACCATCTTCAACATCGACTGGCCCAGCGCGCCGGGCCTCTCGGCCGAAACCCAGCAGGCGCAGCTGCGCGCGTTGTTGGACAAGATGGCCGAGCTGAACATCAACGCGATTTTCTTCCAGGTCCGGCCGCAGGGTGATGCGTTCTATGCCTCGGCGATTGAGCCGTGGAGCGAGTGGCTAACCGGCACGATGGGCAAGTCGCCCGGCTATGACCCGCTGGCGTACTGCATCCAGCAGGCGCATGCGCGCGGCATCGAGGTCCACGCGTGGTTCAACCCGTTTCGCGCGCTGGCCAACGCGTCGAGTCCGACGTGTCCAAGCCACATCTGCCGGACCAAGCCGGGGCTAACGAAGCGCTACGGCTCGCTGGTGTGGATGGACCCGGCCTATCCGGACACGCGCAGCCAGTCACTGGCCGTGATGATGGACGTGGTGCGCCGCTACGATGTCGACGGCCTGCACATTGATGATTACTTCTACCCGTACCCGGACGCCAAGGGCACGAAGTTCCCCGATGGCAAGAGTCCGGCGCAGCGCCGCGCCTATGTGGATGAGTTTGTCCGCGGCATGTACGCAGGCGTCAAGCAGCTCAAGCCATGGGTGCGGGTGGGCATCAGCCCGTTTGGCATCTGGCGCCCGGGCGTGCCGGCGGGCACCACGGCGGGCATTGACGCTTGTGAGGATCTCGCCGCCGACGCGCGCAAGTGGCTTGCCCAAGGGTGGTGCGACTATCTGGCGCCGCAGCTTTACTGGCGCATCACGCCGCAGAAGCAGAGCTTCACCTTGCTGCTGGATTGGTGGCGCCAGCAGGGGTCGCGTCCGGTGTGGCCGGGGATGGCAACCCAGCGCATCCAGAGCAGCGATGACCCCGGACGCCCGGCGAGCGAGATCATCAACCAGATCGCCGCCACCCGCCAGATCGGGCGCAATTGGGTTGGCCACTGCCATTGGAGCGCGAAGTCCCTGCTGGAGAACCGCGGCGGTATCTCCACCCTGCTCAAGCGCGGACCTTACGCCGAGCCCGCGCTGGTCCCTCCGATGCCGTGGATCAGCAAGGTTGCTCCCGCCGCCCCCGCCGTGACCGCCACCCGCCGCGGCGCCGCCACGGAAATCTCCTGGTCCGGCGGACGCGATGTCTCGCGCTGGGCCGTCCAAGCACGCTATGGCAACCGCTGGGTCACCGCCAAAGTCCTTCCCGGACCCGCCTCATCCCTTACCCTTGCCCCCCTCGATGGCCGCCCTGCCGACGCCATCGCCGTGACCGCATCCAACCGCTTCGGCAATATCAGCCCACCGGTAGTCCTTGCCCGTTAGGGCGCGCGGCGCGCG
>JBILQA010000100.1:0-8385 GCA_044373535.1 Akkermansiaceae bacterium
CGGTCTTGATCTGGCAGTGGACCTCCAAGCCGATGGTGACGATGTAATCCTTGCGGGGCATGAGTGGGGAAGGGTGGTTGGGCGGCCAAGGCAATACACGCAACCGGCCAAGGTTGAAAAGCGCGATCCTCAGGGACGGATGGCGAGAATGGTTTCCAGATCGAGCGCTTCGATGGACTTGCGGAACTCGGGATTTTCCAACAACGAGACAAGAATCGGGTCGCGCAGGAGATCGGCGAAGCGGCGCTCTGCAACCAGGCGCGCGATGCGCGGATCGCGCAGGGAGGCGGCGCTCTCGCCGGTGACGAACGGCCGCGCCTCGGCGCGGAACTGCAGGGCGGCAATCGCGGCGGGGTCCTGCATGACCGTGGCGAGCTTGGCGAGGTTGACGCGGGCCCGGTCGTTGTAGATCTCAGTCCGCGCCAACACGGGCTGCGGTAGGTACTTTTCGGCTGCCTCCTTTAGGCTGACCATGAACGGGACGCTTGGGGCGGCCGCCGTGCCGTTGGCGACCGCGTCACGGAAATAGCGCACCTCGCTGCCGGCGCCAAAGTGGCGCACGGCGGTGAACACCAGAGCAATAAGCAGCAGTGCCGGGAGCAGACTGAAAAGCGCGCTGCGCGACGTCCCCTGCGGCTCGCCAAACGGCTTGCGCATGAAGCGCAGCACGCGCCTCAGGAGCATCAGGGTGAGCAGCCCAACTGTTAGCGAGAGCGCGCCGGGGAGCCAATCAGGTGCCCGTCCAAGATGCTCGGCGATGAGAGCGGGGGCCCGGTTCCAGGAGATGACGCCCGCCGCGATGCTGGCGATGATAACCGCCACGCCGACCATGAGCCGCAGCATGCCCCAGAGAAAGGCGAACACGGCGCAGGCAACCAAGATGACCAAGGCCAGCGTTCCGAGGCTCATCTCCGGGAAGCTCATCGCGGTGCAGAGCGTTTCCAGCATGGCATTCAGGCTTTAGGCTTGGCCGCGGGGGCGATGCTGCCGCACTGCGCGCGCTGGCGCAGCGCGTGGTCGCACAGCACTAGCAAGGTCATCGCCTCCACGATGGGAACCGCGCGCGGCAGCACACAGGCATCGTGGCGGCCACGACCCTTGAGCTCGGTCTCCTCGTGGTCGGAACTAACCGTGGCCTGGGCGGTCATGATGGTGGCCGTCGGCTTGAAGGCGACGCGGAAGAGGATAGGCTCACCGTTAGAGATGCCGCCCTGGACGCCGCCAGAGCGGTTAGTGGTGGTGCGCACCTGGATGCCGTCCATGTGGAAGGCGTCGTTGTGCTCGCGGCCGGTGAGCAGAGTGCCGGCAAAGCCGGAACCGATCTCAAAGCCCTTGGTGGCGGGGAGGCTGAGCATGGCTTTGGCCAGATCGGCCTCGAGCTTGTCGAAAACCGGCTCGCCCAGGCCAGGCGGGCAATTGCGCACGACGCACTCAACGACGCCGCCGATCGAGTTGCCTTCGGAGCGCACCTCCTTGATGAGCTCAATCATGGGTGCCACCATCGCTGGATCGCCAGTGCGCACGATGTTGGACTCGATGAATGCCGCGCTGATGGTCAGCGGGTCGACATCGGCGTTGAGGTGCTGGATGGACCTAACCCATGCTAACACCTCGATTCCCGGGCAAAGGGACTCGAGCACCTTGCGTGCGACAGCCGCGGCGGCGACGCGGCCGATGGTTTCGCGCGCTGAGGCGCGGCCGCCGCCCTGCCATGCGCGCAGGCCGTACTTGGCATCATAGGTGTAGTCGGCGTGGGACGGGCGGTACTTGACGGCCATCTCCTCATAGGCGGATGAGCGCGCGTCCTTGTTGCGGACCAGCACGGCGATGGGGGTGCCGAGCGTCAGACCGTTCTCGGAAACCCCTGAGAGGATTTCGCAGCGGTCCTCCTCGTTGCGCGGAGTGACGATTTCGCTCTGGCCGGGACGGCGCCGATCGAGGTCGACCTGGATGTCAGTTGCCTCCAGCGGCAGGCCGGGCGGGCATCCATCGATGACCACACCGACGCCGCCGCCGTGAGACTCCCCCCAGGTGGAAATGCGAAACAAGGTTCCGGTGCTGCTCGACATGGTCGCAGCGTGGGTTAGACCGGGGGGGCTTGGGAATTTGAAAGTTGTACAATTACGCGCCCATGTTGGCGCGTGCCTACAAGTCCGTCGCAGGGGCGAGTCTCCCTGCTGGGGGGAGTCCTGTGGCGGTGCTCTTTCTGATTGCCGATGTGCTGGAAGCTGGTAGCGTCCGCCAATGCTCGGGAAGTGGGTATGAACGTGGTCCTCCAATCCAGTGTCTTGGTGCTTAACCGGTTTTGGCAGCCGGTGCACACCTGTTCGGTGCGCCGGGCAATGAAGTTGCTCTGCGTGGGGCATGCGCAGGTGGTGCAGACCGACGGGGCGGAGCGGTTTTTCGCGCACGATTTCGACTCGTGGCTGGAGCATTCAGCGGCCTATCGGGGTGAGGACGTCATTCACAGCATTCGTCTGGCGGTGCGCGCGCCGCGGATCATCGTTTTAGCGATTTACGACAAGGTGCCGCGAACCGAGGTGAAGTTCACTCGGCGCAATGTGTTCAGCCGCGATGGATACACCTGCCAGTATTGCAGCAAGGCTCTGCCAGAAAAGCTCCTCAATCTTGACCACGTCATTCCGCGCGACAAGGGCGGCAAGACGACTTGGGAAAACATCGTGACCTCCTGCATCCGCTGCAACACCCGCAAGGCTAACAAACTGCCGCACGAGGCGCAGATGTTCCCGCTGCGCGCGCCGCGCACGCCACGCTGGCGGCCGATGTTTGGCGACATGAATCCCGCCGACTTCGACGAGAGCTGGAGCCACTTCGTGGACCCGAGTCCGGACGGGGTGAAGATGTCAGCCTAACGATTTTAGGCCGGACTCATTGACCTAGCGCGGATCGGCGGCCATCTGCCCGGCTGTGGAGGTGTGCCAGTTGATGGCGCGCAGGATCGGCAGGGGGATGACGCCAAAGACAACAATGGCGGCGCAAAGCACCAGAAGAACCGCACGGGTGATCGGCGGGGTGGCAATGGGTTTTTGCGGGTCAGTCGGAGCGTTCCAGTACATGGCGCGCACCACCTTGAGGTAGTAGTAGAAGCCTGCGGCGACACCGATGAAGGCAATCACAACGCCCCACCAGAGGCCGGCAACCACGGCGAGCTGGAAGACAAGGAACTTGCCGACGAAGCCGGCGGTAAGCGGGACACCCGCGAGGGCCGCCATCACCAGGGTGAGGGCCAGAGCCAGCACCGGGTTGGATTTCCCGAGGCCATTGAAGGCGGCGAGATCCTCCGCCCCGCGCTGGATGCGAACGAGGTTGAGGATGAAAAACGCGGCCAGGGTCATTAACAGATAGGTCGCCAGATAGAACGAGACGACCTGCCATGCCGCCAGGCTTGTGGCCGTGCCGGGCGCGCCGGTGGCCAGCGCCAGAAGAAGGAAGCCGGCATGGGCGATGGAGGAATAGGCAAGCAGGCGCTTGAAGTTGGACTGTGGGATGGCCGCTAGGTTGCCGAACAACAGGGTGATGGCGGCGAGCAGGCCAAGGATCGTTAGAACCGGCCCGCGGGTGAACTCATGGGCGAGGAAAGGCTCAAGGAAGTGAATGAGGACCACGAAGCCCGCTGCCTTGGAGCCAACCGAGAGGAAAGCGGTGGTTGGTGTCGGCGCACCCTGATAGACGTCTGGAATCCAGATCTGCATGGGCACGGCGCCGACCTTGAAGCCAAGCGCCACCAGCACCAGTGCAATGCCGAAGAGCAGCGGGACGAGGGCCACCGGCTCGGCGGTGTTGGCCAGGCGGAGGGAAATCTCGGCCAGGTTGGTGGTGCCGGTCATGCCGTAGATCCAGGCAATGCCGTAGACGAGGAAGCCGGTGCTCAGCGCGCCGAGGATGAGGTATTTCACCCCGGCCTCGAGCGAGCCAACGTTGCGGCGCATGTAGGCGACCAGGACGTAGAAGGTGATGGTCACCAGCTCAAGGGCCACAAAGATGCTAACCAGGTCGCGGGCCGAGGCCATCCACATCATGCCGGCACAGGCTAACACCGGCAGGGCGTAGTACTCGCCGGTGCCCGCCTCGCGGCCAGCCTCGCTGGTGAACCTGACCAACATCGGCCGGTAATCGATGGCCATGAGGATCACCAGAATAGTGCACACCACGGCAAAGGCCTTGAAGAACTGGGCGGTGCCGTCCAACTGATAGAACTGCCACATGTTCCACTTTGCCCAGTAAGCGTCCGGCGCGCTGGCGGGTCCAACAGCAAAGAATGAGGCAGCCAGGATTGCGGTCAGGCCGAGGACCGCGGCGACGCCGACAAGCTTCTTGTTTGATGCCGGCCCGAAGGCGTCGAACATCAGCAGGCCGAGTCCGAGGAGGACGGTGAAGGCTTCGAGATAGAAGGCGGGCATAGGAAAAAGTTGTGAGACGTGGCGCTGGCTAACTGAGAGGGTCAGCGCAGGAGGCTGAGGAGCAGGTTAGGATAAAAGCCGACGGCAAGCAGGGGCAGGACAAGGATGACCGGGGAAATTTTATCGCACCAGTGGAGGTCGGCAACGTGGGCAAAGGCGGGAAGCTCCGGGCCCTGGAACGTGCGGCGGAAGGCGCGCAGCATGTAGAGGGCGCTGAGGACCACGCCCCAGAGGGCAATGATGGTGGCGATTTGCACTGGGCCGAGACCGGCGGCGGGCACGAAATGCTGGAAGGTGGCCAGAAACACCAGGACTTCGCCGGCGAAGTTGGCCAAGCCTGGCAGGCCAATCGAGGCCATGCCGGCAAGGCCAAACAGGAAGGCAAGCCCCGGAGCCGCCTTGGCCAGGCCGCCGAGGTCGGCAAATTCAAGCGTGCCGGTGCGGCGCTCGATCTTGTCGGTTAGGGCGAAGAGCAGGGCAATGGAGGCGCCGTGGGCAAACATCAGCACCGCGGCGGCCGGGATGGCCAGGGTGTTGGATGGGTCCGCCACCAGGGCCGCGATGGCCAGGAAGATGTAGCCCATGTGCATGACCGACGAGTTGCCCAGCATCAGGTCAAGGCGCTTCTGGTTGACCGTGACGTAGCCGACCCAGATGATGTTGCCTAACAGCAGGACAATCAGGGGGACTAACAACGCGTGCATGCCTGCCGGGACAAGCGGGACGGCAATGAGGAGGAGGCCGTAGAGGCCAAACTTTTTGAGCACGCCGGCGTGGAGCATGGCGGTGGGTGCCGGAGCGCTGGCGTAGGCCGGGGCGGCCCACGAGTGGAAAGGAAAGAGCGAGATGAGGGTGCCGAATCCAACAATGAGGAGGAAGGCAATCGAAGTCTGGGTGGCCAGGGGGATGACCAGGGTGCCGGCCGCCATCGCGGCGCGCATCGCCGGGATGCTGAACGTGCCTGCCAGGTTGGCGAGCCAGACGAGTCCGGCAAGCAGGACGATGGACCCGAATGCCAGATAGATGGTGATTTTCCAGGCGGCCTGGGTGCGCTCGCCACGGCCTAGCAGGCCGATCATCAGGAATGTTGGGATGAGCGCCAACTCGTGGAAGGCATAGAAAAAGAACAGGTCGGTGCTGATGAAGGCACCCAGCGCCCCGGCGGCGATAAGCAGCGAGGAGGCAAAATAAAGCTTTTCGCGGCCTTCGGGAGCCTTGCCGGACATCACCGCGGCAAGGGTGACAATCACGGTGAGCAAAACCATCACGGCGCTCACGCCGCTGATGAAGCCAAAGGCGAGGTGGATGTCGGGAGTCTCAAACACCTGCAGCGAGGAGGCCCAGCCCGCTCGCCATGTTAGGGCGGTGTAGATTCCCAGCGCCAGGTTAAGCACCGCGGCGAGCATGGCGGTGCTGCGGCTCGGCGCGCCTAGCAGGATTGCCGCGGCGGCTAGAATCGGGATGAGGATGAGAAGGGCAAGCATGGGAAAATTGCTAGGTGCTGGCGGGCAACGTGGGGCTTAGATGAAAACCGTGAAGTAGATGACCAGGATGACGCCGAGGGCGACGAGCAGGGCGTAGTTTTGCAGGTTGCCCGACTGGACGCGGCGGAACAGGCCGCCAAAGCTGGAGGTCATGCGGCTTGCGCCGTTGACGAAGAGGCCGTTGATGAGGAATTCGTCAAAGAAGCCCACCAGGGCTGCGAACGTTCCCTGGACGCCGCGGACAAGGATGTTGTCGTAAAATGCGTCGATGTAGAAGCGGTTGGCAAACAGGCGGGCGACTGGGTTGTTGGCCAGGCGGTCGTGGTTCTTGCCGGCGTAGAGGATCCATCCTGCGCTGACACCAACAACTAGGGCGACGATCGAGGCGATGAACTCCGGGCCCACGTGGAACTCGTGGTGGAGGAAGTTAGGTGCGAGAACCCCGGCGACAAACGGGAAGCCGGCGATGACGGCGGGGACGGCAAGGATGGCAAGCGGCAGCCACATCTTGATGCCGACCTCGTGGGCGTGGTCGGCGTTGTCGCTGCGCGCCTTGCCGAGGAAGGCCACCACAAACAGGCGCACCATGTAGAAGGTGGTCAGGATCGCCACGCCGGCGCCGACCAGGAAGAAGCCGGTGCCGCCATGCTCGCCGAGGGTGGCGGTTAGAATTTGCTCCTTGGACCAGAATCCCGCGGTGACAAAGGGAACCGCGATGAGCGAGGCGGTGCCGATGGCGAAGGTCAGCGCTGTTAGCGGCATCTTCCTCAGCAGGCCGCCCATTTTCCAGATATCCTGTTCGTGGTGGCAGGCGTAGATGACCGCGCCCGAGCCAAGGAAAAGGAGGGCCTTGAACCAGGCGTGGGTGAAGAGGTGGAACATCGCCGCAGTGCCTTCCAAACAGCCAACCGCCATGACCATGTAGCCAAGTTGCGAGAGGGTCGAGTAGGCGAGGATTTTCTTGATGTCGTTCTGTTGGGTGGCCATCAGCGCGGCTAGCAGCGCGGTGACGGCGCCAATGACGGCGATCGTGGTGCCGGGGAAGCCAATGAAGGCCTCGGTGCCGATCGAGAGCTGCAGGCGGACTAACATGTAGACGCCGGCTGCGACCATGGTGGCGGCGTGAATCAGGGCGGACACCGGAGTGGGGCCTTCCATGGCGTCGGGCAGCCAGACGTGGAGGGGGACTTGGGCGGACTTGCCCATGGCGCCGGCAAAGATGAGCAGGATGGCGGCTCCCACGATGCCGCCCGAGGCACCGGCGGGAATGGCCATGCCGCTGAAACTCAGGGTGCCGGTGATGGCCCAGAGCATCAGGATGCCGATCATGAAGCCGAAGTCGCCGATCCGGTTGGTGAGAAACGCCTTCTTGGCCGCATCCGCCGCCGAGTCCTTCTGATACCAGTGGCCGATGAGCAGGTAGGAGCTGAGGCCGACCAGCTCCCAGAACATGAACATCATGATGAAGTTGTCCGCCAGCACGATGCCCGTCATGGAGAACATGAAGAGCGCCAGGCCCGAGAAATAGCGCGCCTTGGCCGGGTCCTTGGCCATGTAGCCTAACGAGAAGACATGCACCAACAGGCCGATGCCCGTCACGATGATCATCATGCGCGTCGCCATGTCGTCAAACAAGAGGCCCACATTGACGTGGAAGCTGCCGATGCTGGCCCACTGGAACGAGACTCCGGGAGTCTTGCTGTTGAGCAAAACAACCGCGATGGCGAAGCAGGCCAGCGCCGAGCCGGTGGCCAACAGCCCTGAGAGAAACGCGTTGCGCTTGAAAAACAGGTGGATCGCCGCCGCTGTTAGAAGCGGCAGGGCAAGGAGAAGCCAGGCAAGGGTGCTCATGCGGGAGTGGTCAAAAGTGTGTTAGCCCCGCAGCGAGTTCAGCTCGTCGGTGTGGAGAGTCTGGCGAGCGCGGTAGAGGGCAACGATGATGGCAAGGCCAACAGCGACCTCGGCGGCGGCAACGGTGATGATGAAGAAGACCAGGACTTGGCCGTTGTAGTCGGGCAGGCCGTTGGAACCGTTGAAGCGTGAGAAGGCGACGAGGGTCAGGTTGGCGGCGCTGAGCATGAGCTCAAGGCACATGAAGACGACGATGATGTTGCGGCGCAGCACCACCCCTGCCAAGCCAATGGCGAAGAGCAGTCCGGAGAAAAACAGGTAGTCGTTGAGCGTGGCGTGCATGGAAGGATGAAGGTTCTTACTCGGCCTGGCGGCGCGAGAGGGCAACGACGCCAACGGTGGCGACTAACAGCAGGACGCCGACAATCTGCAGCGGCAGGTTGTAGCCGTTGAACAGGGTGTGGCCGATGAGATGGACGTCGGGCAGCGAGGGCTGCGCGGCGGTCACCGCGCGGTTGATCGCGCTGCCGGTCGGGTGGGCCTCCTTGAATCCGGGAGCCGCGGCGATCGCTGCGAAGTCCAGCGGCGCGAGCGCCTTGTCGGGCATCTTGCCCAGCACGCCGACGAGC
>JBILQA010000101.1:0-8249 GCA_044373535.1 Akkermansiaceae bacterium
TGGCGGTCGGCTAGGCTGAGTGTGCCGTCACCGGTGAGAACCAATGATGGGGTTGAGGTCTTGAAGTCATTGGTTCGGAGGATGCCGTTTTGGACTTCGAAGGTCAGGAAGGCGTCTTTTGCGCGTTGGAAGCCAGCCTTGTCACCGAGGATGTTGCCGATAAGCGGCGAGAGCGGGCCAAAGACCGGCACGGAGAATAGCTCGCCGTCCTCCAGGGCCAAGAGCCCGCGGCCGCTGAAGCTGGCTGGATCGCCAACGACACCGCCGAGTTCGCTGCGCCCGGTCAGGACTCCCTGCTGGGGTGGGCGATCTTTTTTCCCGACTCCCCACGCTTGGGTTGCCTCGTTGAGGTTGATCTTTTTCCAGCTAAACTCGCTCTTGAAGCGATCCGATTCGCCCTTGGGGAACTTCAAGCCGCCGTCCACTGAGCCGCCGAAAAGCCCGAAACTCAGGCCGCTGATGTCCACGCCCGCTTGGTGTACGCGGACGAGCCCGCGCGGACGGGTCAGCAGGAGATCGGCTCCCGTGAACTCATAGTTGGCGCTCGCTTCGGTTTCAAAGCGGGTGCTGAAATCCGTCGCCGCGGTGGCCTCCTTGAATCCAATGACACCGTCGGCTTGGATCTTTGGCGCCGCGTGAAACCGGTAGATTTCCAGCTTCTCGGCGAGTGGGACGTAGAACATCCTCACCACCGGCGCGGGCCATGCTTGGCCACGGATGTTTTCCAGATGCAAAAGGTGGCCGGGAAGGTCATAGACGATGCTGTCAGCCTTCAGGAAGCCTGTCTCGGGGCCGTTATGGGCGCGCCGCAGCGGGTAGTTCGAATAGTCGAATTCGGTTTCGATTTGTTCAAAGCGCAGCTCAAGGGTATTGAGAGAGAAGGAGGTCTTGGCCCGTTTGGCGGGCACGCCGGCGAACGATAGATTGAAGGCCTCTCCCTGCCCCCAGCATGCCCATTGATGCGGGTCTGCCCGCGAAACGGTTCCTTCCAGATCCAGCGCCACTTGGCTCGCCGCTGTCATGCTGAACTTTGCCAGAACGTTGCCCAACGTTTTGCCCTTGAAAAATGGCTCGAAAACATCCGCCGGCAGGCTGCTCTGGAAATGGAAGCGCACATCATCCGCCCTCACCATGAGTTGCCCATCGATCTTGCCTCGCGGGTGAGTCAGGTGCAGGTCGCGCAGAAACAGGTCGCCATTTTGCCAAGAAAAATCACTGGCTCCTTGGGTGAAAGTGAATTCCTTGATCTTCAACAAATTGCAGCTCGCGTGGCCGGCCACCCGCAGTTCCAGTCCGCCCCCTTCGTGCGGCAGCTGGAAGCTTCCGCTTGCTTGCACGTGGGGTGGCTCAAGTACGCTGAGCGGGTCGGTTCGGACTTCGGGGGCAAATGCCTGCAACGTGCGCGGTAAATCGAGGCTGCTCTCAAAGGTGAAGCGCCCAGAGCGAGCTGCCAGCCCGTAGTCAGCCCGCCCGGTGAGCTCACCACGGCCGTCGGAGACGCGCAGGTGGTTGATGGCCAGCATGCCGTGCTCATAGATGCTGTCCACCTGGAGGTTCCTCAGCGTATAGTCCGCGACGCTCAAGCGAGCCGCCTCCAGACTCGTCTTGCAGCGGACCGACCCTTCTTGTTCAAGGTCCCCGCTAATAGAAACCGTCACCCTAGGCGGTGCGTGAGGATCAAACTCATACTCTCCGAGTTGCTTGACGATCTGGCTGAAAAGCCGCCGAGCGTTCACGGCCATGGCTCCATCGGCTGGGGCCTTGGCGCTGGCGATGACCTTCAGGTGGGCATCGATTGCCAAGTCAAGACCGTTGATGTTGCCCCGCGCCCCCCGGACGTCGACATCGCGTCCCTTGCCGAAA
The DNA here is from genome assembly GCA_044373535.1 of Akkermansiaceae bacterium. Lineage (GTDB taxonomy): Bacteria > Verrucomicrobiota > Verrucomicrobiia > Verrucomicrobiales > Akkermansiaceae > JBILQA01. The sequence continues at coordinate 1,864 of JBILQA010000101.1, forward strand.
AAGACGCTGCCGCTGAAGTTGCTGATCTCCAACATTTCAGGCTTAGGATCCTGAGGATCCACCGGCATCGAAAGCTGCCCGCCGGAAATCTCAATCTTGGTCACCTTCACCTGTTTGCGCAGCAACTTGCTCTTGTCGACGTCGATGATCACGCTTCCAAGATGGGCGAGCGGGAGCGCCTTCTGGCGATCGGCAAAAACCACCACATCGCTGGCTATCAGCCCCGTGAGTGGCTCGTACCGGAGCGTTTGAAATTCCAGAACAATCCCTCTGCTGGCGATCTCGGCCGCCAGTTTCTCGCGCGTCTCCGCCGTGAGGCCCACGTGGTTGAGCCAGAAAATCCCTCCCCCGGAGCCAATCACTGCCAGGAACACCAGTCCCAGCAGGGTCGTGTGCAGATTGCGCAATATCCGAAGCCGTTTCATCTCAGAGCCCCTGAGACCTAGACTGCTATCCTCAAAACCGCAAACCCCATCGACAGGGGGCGGCGAGTCCGGATTTTGGCTTTGGCGGGGATTGCCAAGCGATAGAGCGGTGAACTACGTTGCGGGCGGATGAAGTTTGCGGTTCTCGGCAGTGGAAGCGGTGGCAATGCTGCGGTGGTGGATACCGCCGGCGGGCGCCTGCTGGTCGACGCCGGGCTCAGCGCCAAGCAACTCGTCGGGCGCATGGGCGCTCTCGGGATTGCCCCGGAAAGCATCGATGCAATCTTGTTGACCCATGAACACGGGGACCACGTGCGGGGCCTGGATGTGCTTTTGCGGAAATATCCCATTCCGGTTTTCACAACGCCGCGCACGCGCGAGGCGCTGCTGCGGCATGTCCGGGGAGAGGTGAAGTGGCGGCTGTTCGAGTCCGGCCAGGACTTCGCGTTGCCGTTCTGCCAGGTGCGGGCGTTTGCCATTCCGCACGATGCGGTTGACCCGGTTGGATTTGTCATTCGTACCGAGGAAGCCGCCATGGGGGTCCTCAGCGACATTGGCCACGTCACCGCCGTGGTGCGCGAAAACCTCCGCGGCCTCGATGGCCTCTTCGTGGAGGCCAACTACGATGATGCCATGCTCGAGGCGGACTTGAAGCGGCCGTGGTCCACCAAGCAGCGGATCAGCTCGCGCCACGGGCATCTCTCGAACCTCCAAGTCGCCGAGCTCCTCGGGGCGATTGCCCACCAGCGCTTGCGCCGGGTGATGCTGGGCCACCTAAGCCAGGACTGCAATTGCCCGCTCCTGGCGCGCCAGTTCATCCTCGACTATCTGGCGGCCGCGGGGCACCCGGAACTTGAAATCTTCTGTGCCACGCCCGACGAGCCAACCGCCTGGATGGGGCTCTTGCCCACGGCGTGGATTCCCCTTGGTGGCGGTGCGCTGCAGGGTGAGTTGTTTTAGTCGGGCGGCGATGGTCTTGCTCCTCATCCTCGGACCAAAGTGGGACGCGAAGCGGAAGCTGAAGCTTACTCGCGTAGCTGAGATACCAGGGCGTTCCACGTGGGAAGAGACTGGCGGATGAGGCGACTGTGCGCCTGTGGCAGAATCAGTGAGCCTGCGGCAGCTCGAGTAGCATGAGATGTCCGTCTGTGGCGCCCCCCGCATGCTTTTGGGCGGTGTTGGCTGGCAGGGCGCTCGGCGGCGTGCGCCCATCATCGCTGCGGGTGCGACTGAAGACGAGGAGCCCGCGCGGGTGGGCGACGAGGTGAGGGGTGCCTGAGCCGGGGAGGTAGGAGGAAAACATCAGGCGGGAAAGGTCCGGGGCGAAGACGCTCAGGAACGAGCCGCCGTATTTTTCGCCGTCGCCGGGATCGGGGCGGAAGGCGCCGGGGGTTTGGATCAGTCCGCTGGCGGCGGCGCCGCAGGTGGCGATGGCATCGCCGGGGAGGAGTTCGAGGTCTTCGAAGGAGACGTGGTTAGGCGCATTGCGGGCGCGCACGTCAACGAAGTTCGCAGGCAGGAAGGCGGCGAACCACGCGTGGGCCAGCGTGCGGCCTTTGGCGAAATCCACAAGCATCAGGTGGCCAAGCGAGTTGGCGCTCTTCATCCCCCATGGCGACATGCCAAGCGCGGCGTCGGCCACGCCTTCGGTGTGCCAGTCGCCGACTTGGCGGGTGAAGATGCTGTTGCCGCCGTCCGACCAGCCAAGCACCACCGCGTTGCCATCGGGGCGGAAGGCCACGGCGCGCACGCTTGAGTCAGATTCGAGGCCGCCAGCATCCGAGCCGACCTCCTTCGGGGTGGCTTCCCAGAAGCGTTGCAGCAGTTGCCCTTGCAGGTCGTGTTCGAGGACAAACGGCTGGCGCCACGGCTCCTTGTTGGTGCGGGTATTGCGGTCGCCGCCAAAATACGCGTGGCCACCTCTCGGATTGATCCCGACCCAGCGGCCCTGGCCTTCATCGGCGCGCTCGCTGACCCGCCGCAGCGCGCGGCCGTCGGCGGATACGACGTGCAGCCCGCCGGCCGGCAGGAAGATTTCTCCCGCGGCACCGCTCCAAAGCTTGCGCGGCGGAGCGCCCGCGCCGGCCAGGACGTGGGCCCATTCGACCCGGCCATCGGCGGCGGACAGGCGGGCAATGAAGACGTCGGCGGGTAAGTCCACCTCGCCGTATTCCCAGCGCGCGTCCCCACACGGCAGCACCTTGACTCCATCCAACTCACGGAAGGCGGGCGTCGCGCGGCCGGCGAGGATGACGCTCTTGCCATCGGCGCCTACCTGCGCGGCGCTCACCGAGGCGACGCCCCAGTCGAAGCGGATCAGGCGGCGCGCCTCAGAAAGGTCCGGGGCGAAGACGACAAAAAACCCCGCAAGATCCGGATTGTCGGGGTGAAACTCGCCGTTGGCGCGACGCGAGTTCGCCTTCTCTTTATAAAGGTACGGATCCAAATCGCGGCGGGTGCCGGTGCCGAGGCGGATCGTCTTTCCGGCAGCAGGAACCGCCGGGCCGGTCAGGTTGCCCGCCGCAAGAATATTCCCGTCCGCCAGCGCACCGCCGCCGACAAACTCCTCGCCATCCGGGCTGCCAAAATAGGTGGCTGCCGCCAGCCGCATGTGCGGACCGGCCGCGGCCGCCTTGGTGAATTCATCGTAGCGCGACTGTGCGTGCGCGGATGGGGAGATGGTCGCGCAAACCAGCGCCGCCGCAACGAAGAGGGATGGAAAAAAAAGTCTCATGGCTTCCGGCCGAGGCGCAGATCGAGCTCTGCCTGATAGAGGTTTTTGATGGCGGGCGATTTGCCAACCTCGGCGATCACCGAACCTTTTTCGCCAGGCACCGTGTCGCGCACCGTCATGCTCGGCTCGCAGCCGCGGATGCCAACGAAGGCGCCCATGGGAAAGGTCAGCGGCATAAAGACAAAATCTCCCGCAGCATTCTTGTTGGACTCCGACGGGGTGGCCGCGGGGTTGACCTGGATGTTCCAGTGGGCGACGCGCGCGCCGAGAAAGGGCCCGGAGTTGCCCGCACCGCCCGGTCCGTCCGCATCGTTGGTCAGGTTGATCTCGGTGCGGATCAAATCGAAGCTCAGCGCACGATGGCTGTCGAAAGTGCCCTTGGCCATCGTGCCTTTGCTGTAAACGTTGCCGCTGGAGAGCCACTCGACGTTGATCCCGTGCTTGACCCGCCACATGCCGGCTACGCTGAAGTCCTGCACCAGGCAATCGTGGGTGTTTACCCGCATGGCGATGCTGTGGTGGTTCTGCGATTCGCCGTCGATGACCAGCCCGGTGGCGGTGCAATTTTTCGCCGCAGCGAAGATGAGCGGGTTTTCCGCGTTGGTGATCTGGACGTTGCGCGCCCAGCAATCATAGGCGCGGTTGAAGGCAATGGCATTCCAGCCGAGGCACTTGAGGTGCCTGTGGTCGCGGGGTGCGTGCAATTGCAGGTGCAAGTCCTCCACGCCGGCGCCGCGCACGTGGGGACCGGGTTCGCGCATGGCGACGCCCCATTCCGGGCGGATGTCGACCCGCAACGGCTGGGCCAGAGTCACGGTGTTGCCGCTGACCGCTTTGATCTCCACCGGCCATTGCCACTGCGGATATTGCGGCGGGAGGATGGCGCTGGCAGACTTCCAGTCATAGGCGTCCATGGAAGGATGGCCGGCAATGTGCTTCAGGAGCGAGGCATCCGCCGGGTTCTCCCAGGTCATCACGACCAATTGGCCGGGCTTCAGCGCCAACCCATTTGTCACGGTCACCTGCGTGTCGCCGCGCTTGGCATTGCCGGTGGCCGTGGCGAGCGCCGGACCGGGGCGCCAGTATTCCCACCCTTGCATCTGCTCGGGACGCACGTTGGCCACCTTGCCGTCGGCGGCAAAAGTGTCCGCCGGGGTGACCCAGATCAATCCGCCGGTCCACGACCACTGGCTGCTGCCGCCGGCATCCGGCAGGGGACCGAGCGAGTCGGTGAGCGACTTGGTGAAATCGAGGATCGTCTTGGCCGGCCCTTCTCCGCGCAGGACCGTGTTGCTGGGCAACACGAGGTGGCCAACCAGCCGGTAGGTGCCCGCCGGGATGAGCACCGCTCCTTTGCCAGCCGCCTTGGCAATCGCCGCGCGAAACGCTGGCAGATCGTCGCTTGTTCCGTCGCCCGTTGCTCCGCAGTCCTTCACGTTGGCGACGACCGGAACCTGGGGCAGGGGAAGTTCGCCGCGGCCGTAGCCGGCAAACGAGCAGTTCGGAAGGTTCGGGTGGACGTTGGGCGCCGCCTGATATTCCGCCCACAACTGCGCTGCGGTCGCTTCACCCGCCGCTGCCGACCCGGTGGTGGCGGCAAGCAAGATGGCCAGCGACGCCAAAGCGGCTGAGGTGACGTGGCGCGGGCAGAGGTGCATGGGCGTGGAGGCTGGTGGGCTTGAGCATGAAGGGGTAGAGGCTTCGCTGGCCATGGAAGGTCCCTGGGAGGTCAAGGCTGCGGCGCGCCCCCCACGGCTTCAAGAAGTTTCCCGATTCCTGAGCCAGCAGGGCGCAACCCTAAAAGGACCCGAGCAATCCCCAATTTCTTTTGACGCCTACCTTTTAGCCACCGGGCATCGGAGGGGAGCGGGAAGGTTTGTGGGGCGAGATGCACTTTACCCATTGATGATTTCCCCGCCGTTGGGGTGGAGGAATTGGCCGGTCATGTAGGAGGCCTCGGCGGAGGCGAGGAAGACAAAGCACTCGGCAACTTCCCACGGTTCGCCGGCGCGCCCCATCGGGGTGCTGGTGCCAAATTTTTCCACCTTCTCGCCCGGGAAGGTGGCGGGGATGAGCGGCGTCCAAATGGGCCCCGGGGCCACGCCGTTGACGCGGATGTGGTTGCCGGCCAGTTGCCCGGACAGTGAGCGGGTGAAGGCCACAATCGCCCCTTTGGTCGCCGAGTAGTCGAGCAACTCCGGACTGCCGCGGTAGGCGGTCACCGAGGAGGTGTTGATGATGGCTGCCTGGTCGGAGTTTTTCAGATGCGGTAGGGCGGCGGCGCACAGGTAGAACATCGCAAAGATGTTGGTGCGGAAGGTTCGCTCGAGTTGCTCGGGCGAGAGGTCCGTGATGCACGCCTGCGGGTGCTGCTCGGCGGCATTGTTGACCACGATGTCGATGCGGCCAAACTCGTCCATGGCGCGGCGCACCGCCTCCTTGGCTACCTGCGGATCGCCAACGTCGGCGGCAAATAACAGGCAATGCCGGCCCAGCGCCGCCACTCCCCGCGCGGTCTCCTTGGCGTCATCGTGTTCTTCAAGGTAAACGACGAGCACATCGGCACCCTCGCGGGCAAAGGCCAGCGCCACTGCTCGCCCGATCCCGGAGTCCCCGCCAGTGATGATGGCCACGCGCCCTTCGAGTCGCTCCGCGCCCTTGAGCTGCGGGTTGACTGACTGCGGTTGCGGCCGCATCGGCCGTTGCTCGCCGGGCTGCTTTTCCTGCTGCTGCGGCGGCTGCTTTGGCTGCTCGTTTTCGGTTTGCTTGCTTTGGTTCGCCATACGTCTGCGCGCTTGAGTGTGCCCACCCCAAGGGTCCCGCAAGCCGTGTGCCAGTCCATGTCGCGCGTTAGCGGTCCGTTCCTCAAGCGGCTCAGCGCGGCCAGGCCACCGCCGACGCGCCTTGCCAGCGCTTCCTGCACCGCCGCGCTGGCTTTTGCATTCAGGGTCGGTCGGATCGGACGGATCTATTCCAGACAGCGGGGGACAGGCCCCTGCTGTATGTGAGATGCGCTTGTCGCCCTCTTTGAACCTCCTACTGGGGGGACACTGGGGGGACAGGCCCCTGCTGTGTGTCCGGCGCGGGAAGGGGACAGCCTGTCCCCATTCGGGCCTGTCCCCGGACCTCCACGCGACTTTTGCAGGCGCATCGAACCATGCTATGTTGGTCAGTGCGCCGGCCACGAATGCGAGCATCTCCGGATTCTCCGGTAGGTTATTATCATT
>JBILQA010000102.1:0-8236 GCA_044373535.1 Akkermansiaceae bacterium
GAGATCAAGGCCCGCCTGACCGCGGTGACCGAGGCCAACCCGGACACCGACGTTCTCATCACCGAGATTGGCGGAACTGTTGGAGACATCGAGGGCCACCTGTTTTTGGAGGCGCTGCGCCAGTTTTCCCAGGAAGTCGGCCGCAACAACGTGTGCTTCATCCACATGACCCTGCTGCCGCTCATCCGCGCCGCGGGCGAGATCAAGACCAAGCCGACCCAACAGTCCGTCGCCAAGCTGCGCGAAATCGGCATCCAGCCCGACATCATCATCTGCCGCACCGAGCACGACCTCGACGAAGAGAACCGCAAGAAGATTGCCATGTTCTGCAACGTTGCCGCACGCAACGTGGTGGCCTTCCGCGACGTCGACCACACGATCTACGAGTGCCCGTTGGACCTGCGCAAGGACAAGATCGACCGCCTCGTCGTCGACCATCTCGGCATCTCCAGCCCAACCCCCGACCTCACCGGTTGGGAGGCCTTTGTCGACCGCATCATCCATCCCGAGCACGAGGTGAGCGTGGCGGTGGTCGGCAAATACATTGAGCTGCAGGACGCCTACAAGTCGATCTACGAGTCGCTTATCCACGCCGGGGCAGCCCACAGCACGCGCGTCAACGTGATCCGCGTGGAGGCCGAGGCGATCGAACAGCACGGCGCCCAGAGCGTCATCGGCACCGTCGACGGCATCCTCATCCCCGGTGGCTTCGGCGACCGCGGCACCGAGGGCAAGATCCAGACCGCCCGCTACGCCCGGGAAAATAACATCCCCTACTTCGGCATCTGCCTTGGCATGCAGATCGCCACCATCGAGTTTGCCCGCAATGTCTGCGGCCTCGAGGGCGCCACCTCCACGGAGTTCAACAAATCCACCCCCCACCCGGTCATTTGCCTGCAGGAGGAGCAGCGCGGCATCGAAGACATGGGCGCCACCATGCGCCTTGGCTCAAGTGAGTCGATCATTGTTCCGGGCACCCGCGCCGCCGCGCTCTACGGCACCGAGCGCATCCACGAGCGCCACCGCCACCGCTACGAGTTCAACTCCGACTATCAGGAACAGCTGCAGCAAGCAGGCCTAACCATCTCGTCGGTCTCCGCGGCCGAGGGCCTGGTCGAAATCGTGGAACTCGCCAGCCATCCCTTCTACATCGGCGCCCAGTTCCACCCCGAATTCCAAAGCCGCCCGACCAAGCCCCACCCGCTCTTCTTCGGCTTCGTCGCTGCCGCGCTTGAACACGCCCGCCTGGCCAAACCCGCCAGTTAGGGCGCCGGGGGGCCGCCTATTTGTTAGCACTTTCCGCTCGCGCCACTCCCCAGACCGCGCATGATCACGCGGGCGGCGCCTTGCGCGCATTGCCTCCGACTCCTAACCGTTGACCTGCTTGTCCCATGATTGATGCCACTCCAGTCCTCTACGTGAAGCCCGGCTGCCCTTGGTGCGAAGAAGTCGTGGACTACTTCAAGGCCCACAAGATCGAGTTCAAGAGCGTCAATGTAAGCGCCAACCCATTGGCCATGCAGGCAATGCGCGATCTCTCCGGGCAGTCCAAGGCACCCACCCTCGACTGGGGCGGGGAAATTCTCGCCGACTTCGGCGTCGACGAACTCATCCCCTTCCTCGCCGAGCACGGCCTGCTCTGAAAACCCAGCTGCCCGTGACCGGACAACATCTTTTCCTCGGGGTGCCCGGGCCGGAGCTCACCCCGGAGGATGCCGCACTGTTTCGCAGGATCCAGCCAGGCGGCTTCATCCTCTTCACGCGCAACATGGTCAGCGCCGCCCAGACGCGCAAGCTCACCGACGACCTGCGCGACCTCTGCGACCTTGATCCCTTCATCGCCGTCGATCAGGAGGGCGGCCGCGTCACCCGCACCCGTGAGTTCACCCCGATCCCGCCCTCGGCGGCCGAACTGCGCGACCACGCCGACACCGGCGCCACCGCCCAACACGGCGCCCTGACTGGAGACCTGCTCCGGCTGTTGGGCTTCAACCTCAACTTCGCCCCGGTCCTGGACATCGCCCACGACGAAAAGGCCGAAAACGCCCTGCGCGGCCGCTGCTATGGCCGAACATCCCAACAGGTCATCGACCATGCGGGCATGTTCGCGCGCTGGATGGCCAAGCGTGGCGTCTTGGCCACCGGCAAGCACTTCCCTTCCTGCGCGCGCGCCAACGTCGATCCGCACCACGATCTGCCTGTTAGCCACGTCACCCTCGCAGAGCTGCTCGCCGAGGACATCCTGCCCTTCACTGCGCTGATGCCAGAGCTCGCCGCCGTCATGACGTCCCACGTCCTCTATCCGGCCTTGGACCCGGAGCACCCGGCCACCCTGTCGCGGCGCATCCTCACCGGATTGCTGCGCGACCAGCTCGGCTTTGACCATCACCTGGTCATCACCGACGATCTGGACATGGGGGCTATCCAGCGCCACTACGGCCGCGGTCCCGACGTCGAGATGGCCATCCGCGCCGGCAACGACATCGCCCTGATCTGCCACCAGATCCACACGGCCGACGCCGCCATTGAAGCTGTCGCCCGCGTCCCCCAGCACCTGCGCGACGATTCCCTGCGGCGCATCCAACGCGCTCGCAAAAAAATTCACCATCCGCTGCCGTTTAGCGAAAACAATTGGCAGCAAACCACCGCCGCCATCGCTAAGCTCCGTGAGGACGTCGCCCACAGCAGCGCCATGGCTGACTCCCCAGTGGAAAAATACTAGCGCCCGGCGCACTTCGCGCCGATCCTAGGCTCCGACTCCTGGGGCTCCGACTCCTGGGGCTTCGACTTCTGGGGCTTCGGCTCCTCAGGCTTCGGCTGCCGGGTGTGACCTTGCCTCGTTCTAACAGTGCTGTTGGACAAGCCCGCCGAGTTGGCATAGATCTAGCACTGGGAACATTGCACTTCCGCTCCCCCAATCTTCATCCCCGCGTCTATTTTCAGCCATGCCGGTCGTCATCGTTCATTATCATTTGCGCCGCGGCGGAGTCGCCAGGGTGATCCGCTCAGCCTCTGAATGCCTCACCCAAGCGGGCGTCGAGCATGTAATCCTGGTAGGCGAGGTTCCTAACAAGGACAACGCCGACCTGCCCTTCCGCATCGTCGAGGGCCTTGGCTACACCGAGGAGAGCGGCAGCTTCACGCCGCTGCGGCTCGTCCACGCAATGCGTGAGACGGCCACGGAGGCTCTGGGCAAGCGGCCGGTGACGTGGCATTTCCACAACCACGCGCTAGGCAAGAACCCGTTGATGGCCGAGGCCGTGGCCATTCTCGCGGAAACCGGCGAGCGCCTCGTGCTCCAAACCCATGATTTCGCCGAGGACGGCAGGCCATTCAACTACAAGGCATGCGAGCACTGCACGCTGCTCTATCCGGTTGCCGCGCAAATCCGCCACGTCTTCCTCAATTCGCGCGACCGCAACAACCTCGTGCGCGCGGGGCTACCCGAGGAGCACGCGGTGCTGCTACCCAACGCCGTGATCTCGCCCGCCAAGCTCCATGAGGCGGCCGCCGAGGGTTCGCCGCCGCTGGTGCTCTATCCGGTGCGCGGTATCCGCCGGAAAAACCTCGGCGAGGTCTTTTTGCTTGCCGCTCTCGCCGGTGACGCCGCGCGCTTTGCCGTCACCCTGGGGCCCGACAACCCACGCTGGCTGAGCATCCACGAGGACTGGGAAGCCTTTGGCAACGACACCCAGCTGCCGGTTGAACTAAACGTCGTCGGCCGCCTCCCCGCCAATGACCGCGGCGAATCTTCCTACGAAGCGTGGCTGGCCCGCGCCACCCACGTGGTGACCACCTCGATCGCCGAGGGCTTTGGCCTCGGGTTCCTCGAGCCAATCCTGTTAGGGCGGCCGCTGTTTGGCCGCGACCTGCCGGAGATCACCTGCGACTTCGCTGCCAACGGGATTGTTCCCGGCCGGCTCTACACCCGGTTGCTGGTTCCGGAAGGCTGGATCGGCATGGAAACCCTGCGCCAGATGCTGGTGCGCCGCATGCAGGACACCGTAGAGGCCTATGGATCTGACATGAGCGCTCGAACCCTGGACGCAGCCTATCAGTCCATGCGCCACGACGGGTTCCTCGACTTCGGCAACCTTCCCGAGGATCTCCAGCGCCGCGCCATCCTGCGCATCCTTGACCGCGGCGAGCACGACAAGGTGCTCGTCGAACTCAATGGCGACACCCGCTCGGCCCAAAACTGGATCTTGCGCACCCTGCAGGAGCGCGAGCCGACGGCCACTCCCGAGCAGCTCGCTCCCTACACCCTGGATGCCTACCGCGAGCGCCTGCTGAGCCTCTATGCGAGCATCGCCCATGTGGATGCCCAACCGCCGAGCCACCTGGAAAAGCACCTCGTGTTAGCCCAGTTCCTTCACCCGGAGCGCTTCCAGTTCCTGCAAACCGCCTAATAGATGGACGCCCGTCCGCCGCTAGCCAGCCAACTGCGTGCTTGGTCGCGGCCCCTTGAGCCGCTTGGGACGGGGCTTGCGGCGAGTGCCGGCACGCTGCCCAACATCCGCGCGGTGGTCTTCGACCTCTACGGCACGCTCTTTGTCTCGGCCGCGGGCGAACTCGGAAGCCACGGCGCGGACGGGCGCCCAGAGGCCTTCGAGGCCAACCTGCGCACCCGTGGTATCCGCATACCTGTAGGCCTGGATCCAGCCGCCGCGCTGAGTGCGGCCATCCGCGGCGAGCACCAACGCCTGCGCGCCGCGGGCATCGCCCATCCGGAAATCGACATCCGCGCCATCTGGAGGGCAATTCTTCCAACAACCACGCCCACCGCCGAGATCGAAACTCTCGCGCTGGCCTGGGAGTGCGCCACCAATCCCGTGTGGCCCATGCCGGGCCTCGACTCAACCCTGCGGTGCCTGCGGCAGGCGGGGGTCCTGCTAGGCATCATCTCCAACGCTCAGTTTTTCACCCCATTGCTTTTTGACGCCTTTCTTGGCGCGCCACCCGGCGCACTCGGTTTCCACCCCGACCTCTGCCGCTGGTCGTTTCTTGAAGGCACCGCCAAACCAGGCCCCCAGCTCTTTGAACTGGTTGCCGCGGCCCTGCCGCCCCTCGGGCTGGCGCCTGGCAATGTGCTGTTCGTCGGCAACGACCTGCGCAACGATGTCCTGCCCGCCGCTGCGGTCGGCTTCCAAACCGCACTCTTCGCCGGCGATGCCCGCTCGCTGCGACGGCGCAACCAGCCGCTACCAGCCACGGTGGTCACCGAGCTCGCAGCCATCCCGCTGCTCATCGGCCTTCCGGGCTAGCCTATTCGTGGCGCAGCGCCTCGATGGGATCCAGCGCCGCCGCGCGCCGTGCGGGCGCAAATCCAAAGAGAATCCCAATGGCCGCTGAGAACACGAAGGCCACCAGGTTGATTTTCGGATCAAACAAAAACGGCGCTCCCACCACTTTGGCCAAGCCCACGCAGAGGCCATAGGCTAACAAAATTCCGCTCACCCCGCCGACGCACGACAGGGTCACCGCCTCGACGAGGAACTGCAGCAGCACCTCGCGCGCCCTCGCGCCGATGGCAAGCCGAATGCCAATCTCCCGCGTCCGCTCGGTGACCGAAACCAACATGATGTTCATGATGCCGATCCCGCCGACAAGCAGGCTCACGCCGGCCACCGCACCTAACAGGGAGGTCATCACCCGCGTGCTCGAGCTAACCGCATCGGCAATCTGGCGCGTGTCGATGGCCGAGAAGTTGTTCAGCTCTCGCTCGCCGAGCCCGCGGCGCTCGCGCATGAGCGCGGTGACATCGGCCACGATGCTAACACTCGGATAGTTGTCCTGTCCGGAGACCATGATCTGGTTGATGCTCTGCTTGGAGACGCGGCCGCTGAGGCGGCGCTGCAGGGTCGTCACCGGGGTGATGATGTTGTCATCCAGGTCGTCGCCAAAGCCGCCCTGGCCCTTGGAAGCGGTCACACCAATGACCTCAACGGTCATGTTCTGCAGGCGGATTTTTTTCCCGAGCGGGTCTTCGCCACCAAACAACTCCTTGCGGATCGTCTCGCCTATCACGCACACCGGCCGCCCCTCTACCACGTCGACCTCGTCAAAAAATCGCCCCTGCGCGAGCTGCCAGTTGGCGATCACGAAGTAAACCGGCGTCGTCCCCTGCACATCTGAATTGCGTGCCTTGTCCAGATAGATCGCCGGCACGGTCGTGTAGGCTAGCGGCGCGGCTCCCTTGATTCCGGGAACCTGTTCCTCAATGGCCGCCACGTCCCCCATGTTGAAAAACGGAATCCCATTGCCACCTCCACCCCAACCCTGTCCGGGCCTCAGCACCAATACGTTGCTCCCAAGGTTGGAAATCTGCGCCTTGACCATCTCCGTCGCACCCCGCCCCAAGGTCACCATCGTGATGACCGCCGCAACCCCGATGACCACCCCCAGGACTGTTAGAAACGCCCGCGTCAGGTTGCGCCGGATCTCGCGCAGGGCGATGACAAACGCGTTGAAGAGCATGTAGATCATGGCCGCGCCCCCTCTCCTGTTAGCTTGTCGGAGGCAATGAGGCCATCCTTGACGCGGACAATGCGTTTGGCGAATGCGGCTACTTCGTCCTCGTGGGTCACCATGACGATGGAGATTCCACGCTCGGAGTTGAGGTCACACAGCAGCTGCATGATTTCCGCGGTGGTCGTCGAGTCGAGGTTGCCGGTGGGTTCATCGGCGAAAAGGGTTCCCGGGCGCGTCACGATGGCGCGGGCAATGGCAACGCGCTGCTGCTGGCCGCCGGAGAGCTCCGCGGGAGTGTTGCGTTCCTTGTTGACGAGCCCGACGCTGCGCAGCGCCTCGCGCGCCATTTCATGCCGGGCCTTGCGCGCCACGCCGCGATAAAGCAGCGGCAGCTCGACGTTCTCTAACGCCGAAGTACGGGCTAGCAGATTGAAGCCTTGGAAAATAAACCCCAGCGCATGGCGGCGCAACAGCGAGCGCTGGTCCTTGCTGAGCGTCTCCACGGCGATCCCCTCAAACCGGTAGCTCCCCGAGGTCGGCGTATCCAGACAACCTAACAAGTTCATCAGCGTCGACTTCCCCGATCCGCTAGGACCCATCACCGCGACGAACTCGCCGCTGGCAATGCGGAGGTCCACCCCGGCAAGGGCGGTGAAGGCGCCCTCGCCGTGGCCGTAGACCTTTGTTAGCTTCTGCAGTTCGATCAGCGGTGCCGCACTCATGGTTCGGCCGGAGGTTGAGCGCTGGTGATGATGGGCATGCCGGCGACGAGCCCCTCACCGGTGGCCTCGGTTCTACTGCCATTGCTGATGCCCACGGTGACGGGGATTTCCACCGGTTTGCCGTCGCGCAAAGTCCAGACGCGCGGGCCGTCGTGGCCGGGGGTTTTTGGAGGCGCGCTGCTGGAAGCCAGGCCACGGCTCCAGCGCCGGCCAGGCGCGAGACTCTGGACCAGGGTTTTCTTAGGCTCCTCCTTTTTTTCGTAGGCGGCGACGACCGCCGGATCGAAGCGCAAGGCGGCATTGGGCAGCAGGAAAACGTCCTTGCGCTCGGCGACAGATATTTCCGCCGTGGCAGTCATCCCTGGACGCAAACTCAGGTCGTCATTGTTGACGGCCAGCTCAGTATTATAAGTGACCACGTTGTTGGTCACCAGCGAGCCAAACGAGACCTTGGTCACGGTGGCGTGGTAAGTCCTTGTTGGCCAGGCATCCACCGTGAAGGTGGCGGGTTGTTCCTTGGCGACGCTGCCGATGTCGGCCTCGGCGACGGCTACGACCAACTCCATCTTGCTAAGGTCCTCAGCGATGGTGAAGAGCTCCGGAGCGGTGAAGGAAGCCGCGACCGTTTGTCCGACCTGCAAGCTGCGGGTAAGGACAATGCCGTTGACCGGGGAGCGGATGACGGTTTTCTGCAAGTCCCGCTCAACTGTGCGCAGATCCGCTTCTGCCTCAGACACAGAGGCATCCGCACTTTCAGCGTCAGCCTTGGCGCGCTCGACGGTGGCCAGGCTGGCCTCCATGTCGGCCTGGGATGGGGTTTTCCCGCCGCTGATCCGGTGGAGTTCCTCAAGCCGGGCATAGGCCGCGGCGCTCTCGCGCACCGTTGCCTTGGCTTGGCTGACTTTCGCCTGCGCGGAGAGCAACCGCGCGCGGCTCCGCTGCGCCTGCTGATCTAGCTTGGCTGTATCGAGTTGCGCGAGCGGTTGGCCTTTTTTCACGCTGTCGTTGGTATCCACGAACACCTCCGCCGCGGTGCCGGAAAG
>JBILQA010000103.1:0-8201 GCA_044373535.1 Akkermansiaceae bacterium
CCTGCTGACCTGCTGACCCACTCCACGCATGAAACTCTTCCACTGGTGCTTGCCTGCCTTGGCGCTGACTCTTTGCCCGTCGCTCCAAGCGGCCAAGCCCGGGACGAACTTGGCCAAGCCCGGGGCAAGCTCGGCGGCCAAGCCTCGGGCCGATCTCATTGCCGCGCTTGGCGCCGAGGAGTTCGCCACCCGCGAGAAGGCCGAGGCTGACCTCTGGACTTGGGCACAAGCCCATCCGAAGGACGCAGGAAGCTGCCTGTGGAACCTTTCGCTGACCGCCACCGACCCGGAAGTACGCGATCGCTGCCTCAACCTGGTTCGCCGACAGGTCCTTGCCGAGCGCGACTCCGAGGGAAGCGGCTTCATTGGCATCAGCATGCAAGCTGAGCTGGTCACCCCGCCCGGAGGCCAAGAGCAGGCCGCCGTGCGCGTCACCGACCTCATCCCTCTCTCCGGCGCGGTAACCTCCGGGATGAAGGTCGGAGATCTCATTCTCAAATTCCAAGACCGCAAGCTCACCGGCCAGGTTCCCAACGCCCTGCAGGACCAAGAGGAAGCCGTCGGATTCAGGCTCAGCGAGTGGGTTCGCGAGCATAAACCGGGTGAAACCGTCACCCTCACGGTGCTGCGCGGCGACAAGCAACTCGACCTCAAGGTCGTCCTTGGTCTCTACCGGCCCGCCCTGCACAGCGGCCTGCTTGACGAGTCCTCCTACGAGGAAAGAATGCGCCGCGAGGATGACCTCTACTTTGACGCTTGGCTTGAGAGCAAACGTTCCAAGAAAGATTGACCCCCGGGGAGCGTTATACCCACGGGTAGCGTTATACCCAGCGACAAAGCCCGGCGATCCCAATAAACCCCTCTCCAGCGCCCCCTCTAAAGACACCTTCCGGAGTTTAGAATTCGACATTCCGGCCCGTCATGACAGCCTGACGGGCAATCACTGCGGTCCTCCGGCAACCCAATCTAGCCATGCAATCGACGATTATGAGATCCCTGAAATCCTTGGCCATTGGTGCCATCTTCCTTGCCGCCAGCGGCCCACTTGCCCGCGCGCAGGAAGCGGACTTCAACGAGGTTGGCCGCCAGATGGCCATCATGCTGCAAAACAGCCACTTCTCCCGCCCACCGCTGAACACGATGAGCGAAACGTTCCTGGAGAGCTACTTGCGCGACCTTGACGGAGCCAAGCTGTACTTCACCCAGGAGGACATCGACCGCTTTGAGAAGAGCTACGGCAAGCGCTTGCACGAGATCATCCTCAAGGGCGAAAGCATGACGGCGGCCACCGACATCTACGACACCTTCCGCAAGCGCGTCACCGAGCGGGTCAAGCAGGCCAACGAGATGCTGGCGGAAAACAAATTTGATTTCACCAAGGACGAGACCGTCACCCGTACGCGCAAGGACGCGCCATGGCCAAAAGACGAGGCCCAAGCACGCCAGAACTGGCGCCTCCAGATCAAGGAGGCCATGCTCAGCGAGAAGTTGCGGCGTGAGACCGTGGCGCGCATGGCCAAGGAACAGGGCAAGCCGGACCCGTTGAAAGACGAGAAGCCGGCGGCCGAAAAGCTCAAGCTGCGCTACGAGCGGCTCCTGCGCTCGGTCACCGACGCCGACGAACCAGAGGTGGCCAACTTCTTCCTCAGTGCCGTGGCGGAGTCCTATGATCCGCATACGGACTACATGAGCTTCCGCGAGATGGACCGGTTTAGCTCGACGATGCGCAACGAGCTCGTCGGCATCGGAGCACTGCTTCAGGCTGAGGAAGACGGCGCGACGAAGATCATGGGGATTGTCGTCAACGGCCCGGCCGAGCGCCAAGGCGAGCTCAAGCTCAACGACCGGATCGTGGCCGTCGACCCTGACAACTCAGGCAACATGGTGGACATCATGTTCATGCCCTTGGACAAGATTGTGGATCTGATCCGCGGCAAGGAAGGCTCACAGGTGAAGCTTAAGGTGGAACCAGCGACCGGCCCTCCCGGCGAGACGAAGCTCATTGCCATCCAGCGTGCCAAGGTCGAGATGAAGGAAGAGCAGGCCAGCGCCACGATCATCGAACTCAAGGAGGCCGACAAGCCGGTGCGCAAGCTCGGCGTGCTCACCTTGCCATCCTTCTACGCCGACTTTGAGAATGGCACCACGCAGGCCTCGGTGGATGTTGAACGCCTGCTCAAGCGCCTGATGGCTGAGGGAATTGACGGCCTGGTCATGGACCTTCGCGGCAACGGCGGCGGGTCGCTCGAGGAGGTCCGCCGGATGACCGGCTTCTTTGTCCCGCGCGGCCCCGTCGTGCAGGTGAAAAACACCCTGGGCCAGACCCAAGTGAAGGATTCATCCGAAAAAGTACCGATCTATGAAGGCCCCATGGCGGTGCTCATCGACAAGACGAGCGCCTCAGCCTCCGAGATCCTTGCGGGAGCGCTGCAGGACTACAACCGCGCGGTCATTGTTGGCGATTCATCCACCTTCGGCAAAGGCACCGTGCAGCAACCGATGGACATCGGCCGGATGCTGCCCGTCTTCGCCGCGCGCGATCGGGCCGGTTTCCTCAAGGTGACCATCCAGAAGTTCTACCGTCCGTCGGGCAGCTCGACCCAACTTCAGGGGGTCGTCAGCGACATCGTGCTGCCAAACCTGATTGACTCGCTTGACGTGGGCGAAGCCTACCTCGACGAGGCAATGCCGCATGACTTGATTGCCGCTGCGCCCAACCTGCACCCTGGCGACAAGGAGCATCTATTCCTTCCGCGCCTTAGCGAGGCAAGTGAGAAGCGCCGCGCGGCGTCCAAGGATTTTTCTTACGTGGTTGACGATATGCTCCGGACGAAGACCCGGATCAAAGAGAACCAAGTGAGCCTCAACGAGGAAAAGCGTCTTGCCGAACTCAAGGAAGCGGCCGCGCGGGACAAGGAACGCAACGAGGAACGCCGCAAGCGTTTTGAACTGCAGACCGCTGAAGACCGCAAGACCCTGACGTTCTACCGCGTGACGCTTGACCTCGTGGACAAGCCAGGTTTGACGAAGTTTGACCCGAGCGAGGAAGATGAGCGCTACATGCACCGGGCCAAGGATGCCACCGCCGCGTTGGACGAGACGCCAAAGTGGCCCTCTGGCCTTGATCCCGTGAAGCGTGAAGGGCTGATGATCGTGCGCGATCTCGTCGAGACCACGGAGGCGGCCAAGCTTGCTGGCTTGATCAAAGTGCGCGATACGCATTGATGTCTAGCGCGGGAGAAAGGCTGAAAGAAATCCACGCGCGGATTGCCACGGCGGCAAGCCGTGCGGGCCGCGATCCCGCGGACGTCACACTGCTCGCCGTATCAAAGACCTTCCCAGCCGAGGCGATTTCCGAACTGTTTGCGGCAGGCCAAAAGAGCTTTGCCGAGAGTCGCCAACAGGAGGCTGATGGCAAACTTCCGCTGGCTCCAGCGGGGATCGACTGGCATTTCATCGGCCACCTGCAGCGCAACAAAGTACGCAAGGTGCTTGAATCCTTTGGCACCTTGCACGGAATTGACTCCTTGCGACTCGCCCAGCATGTCTCAAGCGTCGCCGGCGAGCTTGGGATGTGCCCGGCGATCTACTTGCAGGTGAACATCGCCGCCGAGCCAAGCAAATATGGGTTCTCTCCGGACGAACTCCGTTCCAGCATCGCTGAGCTTGCACAACTCCCGAACGTAACGATCCGCGGCCTCATGGGGATCCCGCCCGAGGAGGAATCACCCGAGGCTGCCCGCCGCTGGTTTGCCGCCCTGCGCGGCTTGCGCGACGAGCTCAAGGGGCTCTCCGGCGCCGAACTTGCCGACCTCAGCATGGGCATGAGCGGCGACTTTGAAATCGCCATCGAGGAGGGTGCAAGCATCGTCCGAGTTGGATCCGCCCTCTTCGGCAACAGAACTTACCAGCCATCATGAACGCTCCGGTTGAACTACGCCAAGCCGTCGTCGTCGGCGATGAGTTGGCCCTCGCATGGAGTGATGATGCAGAGTCGTACCTCAAACTCGAGCGACTGCGGCGCGCCTGTCCCTGCGCCCATTGCCAAGGCGAGCCTGACGCGCTTGGCCGAGTTTTCCGTCCGGCCGTCACGCATGGACCCAATGCGTTTCTCCTTCAACGGTTTGAATCAGTCGGTGGCTATGCCCTGCAATTCTTCTGGGGCGATAGCCACCATAGCGGAATCTACTCATTCAATTATCTGCGGCAACTGGCCGCTCCGGAACTGAGCTGAAAGGCGCCAACCTGCGCTATGTCGGCGGCCAATCCCTTGGCCGCTTTGAGCGGCTTCAGAATCCGGTGCTACCGCCACCCGAGGCGCCACCCGAGGTGCTTTCATCGGGAAGGACCACATCGAGATTACGCTTGATGCCCTTCTCGGACATTTCGCTGCGCGGATAGATGCTGCGTGCCTTCAGGTACCAGGCCAAAGCTGAACCGGTCTGGCGCGGCATACGGTCCTCAAAATCGTGAGCATTTTGCAGGGCGCGGGTGAAATCCGCCACGCTCGGCGCAAGCTCTTCGAGCTCACGGCCCAACTTCGGATCGTCCGGAAACTCCGAGCGCAATTCGGCAAGCTGCTCCCAGGCGGCATAGGCTTGGCCCATCTTGCGGAACTCGGACGCCTTACCCAGTGCGGTTTCGATCCGTGTGATATTCTGAATGATCTGCTTGAAGGCATCCTCACGGCCCGCGTCGCCCTTGATGGCCGGGGCGAGGCGGTACTGCTCCTTGAAGATCTCGCGGAAGTTCTGCTCATTGAGCAAACGGTCAAAGTCGTCGCGCGATTGCCTGATCGGATTGGCATCCGTGATCATCTGGCGGAATTCGCTAAGCTTTGGATTGGTTGGCCAAATCTCGGTGGCCGCGCGGACCTTCTCGGAGGCCTTCTCGTTCTCACGCGCAAACAGGTGCATCTTGGCTTCCTCGATCGCCAGATCCGACGCGAGCGTGTAGCCGGCGATCGCGCTGTCCACCTTGGAGGACGGGAAGTCCTTGGCCGAGGATTTCAGCCGGGCCGCCAACTCCTTAGCCTTGGTGTAGTCATGCGCCTGCAACGTGCCGTAAAGCTCGTGCAGATCGCGCACATAGTTGGCCACCTTGCGCTTCTTGTCCAACGGCAGCGTCGCCACTGGCGCAAGATATTCACCCAGCGCGTAGGCTTCCATCAGCCGCTGCGACGCGCTGTGAAGTTCCTCACGCTCAAGCAGCATGTCAAAAGCCTCAATGTACTTCTCCACTTCCCGGATCACCTCGCTGGAGAGCGCATCGAGCGAGGAAACGGTTGGGCTCACGCCAACCGACTCGCTGAAGAGCTTGGCGACGTCCGACCCCTTGTCGATGCGCAGCGTCGTGTCCCCGTCCTTCCAAATCTGGTTGTAGAACCGGGAAGCCATCAGCACGTGCTCGTAGCGGCGCTGCACGAACCACTGGATCATGTTCACCTGGTATTGCGCCTTGGTTTTGATCGTTTGGGCCTCGGTCCGGGCGATGTTTATCTTTTTAAGCGCTTCAATTTCAGCGATGCGGCGCAAGGTGTCGGCATATTTCAGGGAATTCGCGCCCGCGCCCGCATTGGTGGCACTCTGGTTTTGAGTCGATTGCCGCTGGCCACCGCCTCCGCCCTGAGGAGGCCGTCCGCCGCCACCGCCGCCGCCCGGGGCGCCGGTGTTTCCGACGGCCTTATCCGACTCATGCCGGGCGGCCCAGTCGTTGTCCTTGATCTTCTGCTGCTTCTCTTCCTCGATGGCGGTGTTGATCTTGGCCAGCTGACTGACGTCGTTCTTCGCCAACATGGCCACGTAGACGGCCTCCGCCAAAGTCGAACAAATCCCGGCGTCGCCCGGGTAGGTGGCCGCTTGGGGCAGTTCCTTGAATGCCGCGTAGAGATTTGGCCCACCTTCATGGAAGGGGGAAACAGTTTGCAGAATCTTATTGATCGACGCCCGGTACTCCCTGGCGTCGTCGGTGCTTTCTGGCGGCTGGTTGAGGTATTTTTCAAACCGCGCCTTAAGCAAGCGGTTATCTCCCAGAGGGATCGCCACTCCACCCACCGTGATCGTCTCGGCCGACGGATCGAGCATCGGAATTTCCTGCCCGAGCGGGCTGGCCGCTGGCTTGGCCTGTTCCCGTGGCGCACTGTCCACCGGTTGGGTCTGCTGCACTTGCCCTGCTGGCTGGCTTGGCGGCGTGTAAACCTGCCCCTGAGCCAGGCCCCCGACCGTGAGCATCAGTGCTGAAACGCTAGAAAATTTCATGATGGTTTATAAATACCTGACAATAAGCGGTCAGCTTACATCCGCTCAACCCCAGTGGCGACCGGGATGCCGCCTTCGCGGAATTTGACCTTAAATGAGTACCGCTGCTCGCGCTCAATGTTGAGGCTGCTATACTGAGCCGGAATTTCGATAGGCAGCAGCTCGGTGCGGCCGACTTCCCCGACTTCCAGGCTGATGACCTGACCGCGGTCGGGCGTCCAGCGGAGCTTCTCGCTGATCTTGCCGCTAACACGGTACTCGTTGCCGCGCAGGCTGTTGGCATTGTCCAAGAACTGGCCGACCTGAAGTTCCGGCAGGTCGGCAAAGGATTTCCCGCCGCCGGTCGAACGCAGGAAAAACGCGCCAGCAACCACCAGCACCACAACTGCCAACGCAATCCCCGCGATGGTGCCTAAATTCATTTGGGAGCTAGCTCTGCGTGCCATGGTGGTGGAGGATAAAGTAGAACAACCTAGAAATCGACGGTAAAAAGAGCGCTAGTCCCACTGGGGTCGCCGCGCCCCGATCCAGGCGGCAAGCATCCCGACGCCGATGTGGGCGACCAACATGTAGAGGCAGCTGGAACGCTCTGCAAGGGTGGTGTCGATGACACTTTTTACCGCAGTGTGGACATTGGCCTGCAGCCCTTCAACGCTGCCCGCCCAACCCCAGTAGGCAGAGATGAACGGCCGAGTGATTGCACCAACCTGCTCCGGCAGGGCCAAGACCGCCCCGGAGAGCGGCAACTGGAAGCCGACCAAGTAGATGGACAGCAGGGAGGCCTGCTCGGCCGTGCGCATCAGCGCGGAGACGGCCAGACAGATCGCCGTGACCGCCGCGTTGATTAGGATCAAAAAAAGCAAGTGCTGGGAAAAATCCCCACGAAACGACCCAAAGAGCTCAACAAAAACCCCCATCCACACCGACTGCGCCAGTACCAGACACGACAGGAAGGCCACCTTGCTGCCGAGGTAGGCGATTGGACGCAGGCCACCAAATTTTTCCTTTTCGTAAATCGGCCGCTCGCCGGCGATTTCCCGCGCGGAATTGTTTGCGCCCATCAGGGCGAGCAGGACGACTTGGAACATGATGATGCCCGAGACTGACGAGCCCACCTTGACTTGATCGCCGCGCACCATCTGCTGCTCGCGGATTTCCTCGATGATGTTCTCCTGACGCACCTCGGAGAACTGCCGGATAGGCTCCTGAGCCTTGTCGCTAAAGAGAATCACCAGCAGCGGAAAGCAGATCAAAATCGCCAACTGCAGGAACACCTGACCGCGATCGCGGAAAAAGATCCGCCAGCGCCGGGCCAGCAGGGTGGAAAACTGGCTGATCAAACCCGGGACGGCCGCCGATCGCTCGGCTGGATCATCGCCCTCCTCATCCCCTTCCTCAAGCGCAGCGATCGCCGTGGGGATGTGCAACTCCCCCGCCTCGATGAGCCGCGCCCGGTTGCGCTCGATCTTCCCGTAATACGACTCCTTGTGCTTCTGCCACGACGCCTGCCAGCGCTCTGACGATTGGCTGGCGAGCCGCGGATACACCTCCTCGGTGTCGCTCACTGAGAAGTAGTGGTTGAGCTGCTCGGGAGTGCCGTGGTAGGCGACCCGGCCTTCGTGGAGGACCAGGATGGAGTCATACAACTCCAAGTGGGCCAGCGAGTGGGTGACGGAAAGGACGATCCGCCCCTCCTTGCGCGACAAGTCGTGGAGCAGGTGGACAATTTCCCGCTCGGACCGCGGATCCAAGCCACTGGTTACTTCGTCGCAAAGCAGCAGTTTCGGGTCGGAAACCAGCTCCATGGCCAAGCCAAGGCGGCGCTTCTGGCCGCCGGAAAGAACTTTGACCGGCCGGTCGGCGATGGTCGCCAAGCCGACTTCCTCAAGCACCCGGTCGATGCGCGCGTCGAGCTGCTGGCTGCCGCGCGTCTTGACCCGCAAG